>NZ_OY776413.1:610000-615000 GCF_963675585.1 uncultured Draconibacterium sp. | reverse complement strand
TGTAACTTATTCTGACAGCAGGGCTAAGAAAGACAGCCAAAACCGGGAAAAGGGACTCCAAAAGTTAGAAAAGCGGATAAAGACAGGAAAGCTGACCAAGTCAAGTATCAACAACCGTGGATATAACAAATACCTCAAAATGGATGGTGAGATAAATATTGAAATCGACTATACAAAATATAATGCCGATGCAGCCTGGGATGGTTTAAAAGGGTACATTTCAAATGCCTTTCTGGGAAAAGATGAAATAATTGAAAACTATGGACATTTGTGGCAAATCGAAAAAGCTTTCCGCATATCAAAAACTGATTTAAAAATCAGGCCAATTTACCACCGGGCACAACGAAGGATTGAAGCACACATTTGTATCTCGTTTGTAGCCTATAAAATCTACAAAGAATTGGAAAGGCAATTGAAAAGTCTGAACTCAAAATTAAGCCCCGAAAAAGCCATCGAAATTGCCAAAACAATTTATCAGATAAAAGCAACTGTAAAAGGCAAATCTGTGGCTCAAATTTTACTGATTAACGATCAACAGAAGAAATTAGCACAGCTTTTCAATTTTGGGTGACCCAGTGTCGAAAACAGGAAAAAGAATCATTAAAAATAGAATCAGTAATGAAATTTCTCCATTTTCGGTATATATTATATTTCTGAGTTATTAAGATTGATAATTCTGAATGTAAAGGGTTATTCAGAAAATTGAACTATATCGAACTTCCTTGTTTTAATGATGAACAGACTCAAGATCGGGTTAGGATTACTGTTATTTCAATCTATAGAATAAATAAAATCGATTTTATAAATTTATTGTTGTATTTCAGGAATTTGTTACTCTTTTATTCATATTGTATTTTATTTTATTCCTCAAAGCATTAAAAATAGTACTTGTATAATATAGTAATCTTTTTTATCCAATAGCGTGCGGTAGTATACGCGAATTATACAAGTGTTCACTAGCTACAATAGTTCAGGTAGGTGGATAAGAAATCCTTTATTAGTTAAATTGATTTTAGTTTAAAGCTTGGTGTTGTTTAAGTGTAGATGTGCTAAATAATGTAATTATCTGACGTAGCTTTTTGAAATTCCCGTCATCGAGTTGTATTTAAAGTAGCAAAGCAGGGAGTTCAGAAATTACCCAGGATTGTTAAAAGCTCCGGGGTATTTTTTTGCTTTGTTTAGGGCTGATTTTTCGAAGATGAACCACAACTTAACATTGGTGTTAATATACTGGGTGTTTTTCTTTGGATGAAGAGTGCTGTAACACAGTGTTTTGTAAAAAAATGCTGTTTTTGGGTTTAAAAAATGTGTTGTAAAGTTTGGAAAGCAGAAAGACTTGCTTACATTTGCAGCCGCTTAAGGAAGCAAAGTTCATTTAAGAAATGATGTGATAACCGTTATCTGGCGGGGTTTTTGGGAGTTTTTGAAGGATGTATTTTCGTGTCAGAAAATAAATTTAAAAAAACCTCAAAAAAGTTTTGGCAGATAAAAATAAGCTATTACTTTTGCAGCCGCTTTAACAGCGAAGTTCATTCGAAAGATTGAGGGGTAATAGTGAAGGGATTGAGTTTGAGTTGCGAGACAAAAACGAGATACCGGGAGCTGAAAAAAACTTTAAAATTTAGTTTAAAAATTTTGGCAGAATCAAAAGAGTTATTACCTTTGTCGCCCCGAAAGAGGGAAAAGCGATAGTGGCCGAAGCGAGGATGAGAATAGGAGAAGAGGTCACGAGAAAATAAAGAAACATAGTTTATCAGCATTAAAGGATTAACGGAGGTGCTGATTTTTTATGGGAAGTTCTTTCACATTTTGAAGCACAAAAATTTAGAAATAAAAAAAAGCAAGGTGTACCAACTTTGTTGATTTCTGAGAGATGAAACTGAGAGCAAAGGATATTTAAACTTTTTATATTTACAACGGAGAGTTTGATCCTGGCTCAGGATGAACGCTAGCGGGAGGCTTAACACATGCAAGTCGAGGGGCAGCACGTCTTCGGATGGTGGCGACCGGCGCACGGGTGCGTAACGCGTATGCAACCTGCCTTATACAGGAGGATAGCCCATGGAAACGTGGATTAACACTCCATAGTACTGTTTTTTCGCATGAAAGGATAGTTAAAACTTCGGTGGTATAAGATGGGCATGCGTAAGATTAGGTAGTTGGTGAGGTAATGGCTCACCAAGCCGACGATCTTTAGGGGTTCTGAGAGGATTATCCCCCACACTGGTACTGAGACACGGACCAGACTCCTACGGGAGGCAGCAGTGAGGAATATTGGTCAATGGACGCAAGTCTGAACCAGCCATCCCGCGTGCAGGATGACGGCCCTATGGGTTGTAAACTGCTTTTGTTTGCCAAGAATGGTTACTACGTGTAGTGATTTGACGGTAGCAAATGAATAAGGACCGGCTAACTCCGTGCCAGCAGCCGCGGTAATACGGAGGGTCCAAGCGTTATCCGGATTCATTGGGTTTAAAGGGTGCGCAGGCGGGCTTGTAAGTCAGTGGTGAAATTCTGCAGCTTAACTGTAGAACTGCCATTGATACTGCAAGTCTTGAATATGGTTGAGGTAGGCGGAATGTGTTGTGTAGCGGTGAAATGCATAGATATGACACAGAACGCCGATTGCGAAGGCAGCTTACTAAGCCATGATTGACGCTGAGGCACGAAAGCGTGGGGAGCGAACAGGATTAGATACCCTGGTAGTCCACGCCGTAAACGATGATCACTCGCTGTCTGCGATACACAGTAGGCGGCTGAGCGAAAGCATTAAGTGATCCACCTGGGGAGTACGATCGCAAGGTTGAAACTCAAAGGAATTGACGGGGGCCCGCACAAGCGGAGGAACATGTGGTTTAATTCGATGATACGCGAGGAACCTTACCTGGGCTTAAATGTAGATTGCATAACTTAGAGATAGGTTTTCCCTTCGGGGCTATTTACAAGGTGCTGCATGGTTGTCGTCAGCTCGTGCCGTGAGGTGTCGGGTTAAGTCCCATAACGAGCGCAACCCCTATCGTTAGTTGCCAGCGGATAATGCCGGGGACTCTAGCGAGACTGCCACCGTAAGGTGAGAGGAAGGTGGGGATGACGTCAAATCAGCACGGCCCTTATGTCCAGGGCTACACACGTGTTACAATGGCAGGTACAAAGGGCAGCTACACGGCGACGTGATGCTAATCTCTAAAGCCTGTCCCAGTTCGGATTGGAGTCTGCAACCCGACTCCATGAAGTTGGATTCGCTAGTAATCGGATATCAGCCATGATCCGGTGAATACGTTCCCGGGCCTTGTACACACCGCCCGTCAAACCATGGAAGCTGGGGGTGCCTGAAGTCTGTGACCGCAAGGAGCGGCCTAGGGTAAAACTAGTAACTAGGGTTAAGTCGTAACAAGGTAGCCGTACCGGAAGGTGTGGCTGGAACACCTCCTTTCTGGAGCCTTGGTTTCAATTTCGGAGACGAAATTAACAAATTGGCCCTTGCTTTTTTTATAAAATATAAGAGTTACAAGCGGGAGCTGTCGCGAAAAGCTAAGAGCTCGGAAGCTTGCAGCCGCAAAACAGTCCCGTAGCTCAGCTGGTTAGAGTACTACACTGATAATGTAGGGGTCCCCAGTTCAAGTCTGGGCGGGACTACAGCCCAGTCAACAGTATACAGTCGCAGTAGTCAGTGAAAACTGAACACTGAAACTGAACACTGCGAACTGATAAGTCGGGGGATTAGCTCAGTTGGCTAGAGCGCTAGATTTGCATTCTAGAGGTCAAGGGTTCGACTCCCTTATTCTCCACGCAAACAGAGTTCAGAGATCAGAGTTTAGTGTTTAGAGATAAGCTGAAACCTGAGACCTGTAACTAGACACCAAAAGAAGTTGCTTCAAAATAGAAAAAAAGCCGCAAGGCATTCGTTCATTACAAAATGATGGAACACAGAAGATAAAGCAGAAAAGGCTGCAAATTAAGGTTCAATTCCTTTCTTATCTACTCACTTGAGGCTTGAAGCGAATTGCTTGAAGCCAGAAAGTTAAAGTTCTTTGGCATGTTGGGAAAAATTTTAATGATTCAAATCATTAAGAGTCAAATCACAAGTGATTAAAGATTAACAATTTTACAAAAGAGATACAAACGAATCAATACGAGGATTCTCTAAAGAAAGTTACTAAGGGCGTACGGAGGATGCCTTGGCTCTCAGAGGCGATGAAGGGCGTGACAAGCTGCGATAAGTTGCGGGGATTGGCAAATACGAATCGATCCGCAAATACCCGAATGGGACAACCCATCTATAATGGATATTCCGTGTAAACGGAAGGCTAACCCGGGGAACTGAAACATCTAAGTACCCGGAGGAAAAGAAAATAATAATGATTCCCGTAGTAGTGGCGAGCGAAGTGGGAACAGCCTAAACCAATTTTGTTTCGGCAAAGTTGGGGTTGTAGGGCTACGATATGAAGAAGTGTTTTAAAGTGGAACTGTTTTGGAAAAGCAGACCGTAGAAGGTGACAGTCCAGTACACGTAAGGAACATGATTCTAGTAGTACCCTGAGTAGGGCGGGACACGTGAAATCCTGTCTGAATCTGCCGGGACCATCCGGTAAGGCTAAATACTCCTGAGAGACCGATAGCGAACAAGTACCGTGAGGGAAAGGTGAAAAGCACCCCGAACAGGGGAGTGAAATAGTACCTGAAACCGTGCGCTTACAAGCGGTAGGAGTCCCGATTTATCGGGATGACTGCGTGCCTTTTGCATAATGAGCCTACGAGTTAGTCGTCACTGGCGAGGCTAAGCCTTTAAGAGGTGTACCCGAAGCGAAAGCGAGTCTGAATAGGGCGAAAGAGTCAGTGGCGCTAGACGCGAAACCCTGTGATCTACCCATGGTCAGGTTGAAGTGTTGGTAACACAACATGGAGGACCGAACCAGGAGACGTTGAAAAGTCTTTGGATGAACTGTGGGTAGGGGTGAAAGGCCAATCAAACTGGGAAATAGCTCGTACTCCTCGAAATG
>NZ_OY776412.1 GCF_963675585.1 uncultured Draconibacterium sp. | reverse complement strand
TACATCGGTTTTCCGGGAAGAATTGGTATGCCACCGGAGATTACAATGGTGGAATTAACTTAAGGAAAAATCTTCTTCCCATTCAGCTACATTGGTATGATTTTGGCTGCCTGAATGTCTTTTATTTTGTACATTGCCGTGTAAACAAAATCAACTATGCATCTAAGTCCGCGAATACAATTTCTGATTAAAAACGGGTTGAAAGGATTTGTCTGGCTGCTCATAATTTTGGGTGCCTACCTGCTTTTCAAGGAATTTGTAATATCGCGTGCTCCCGATGAATGGGTTGAAAAAGTATACGCTAAACCCATGTTGGTTTACCTGGTTTATTGTTTATCCGAATTCTTTTTCGGCATCATCCCTCCCGAACTTTTTATGATTTGGGCCATCAACAAAGATACCATTGCACATTATTTTATAAACCTGGCTTTCTTTGCGATGGTTTCCTATTTTATGGGCTACCTCACTTTTCTTATAGGCCAATTTTTTTACAGCCGCGACGGGCTAAAACGTTTCAGAAATACTCTGCTAAAAGAACAGTGGCCATTACTAAAAAAATATGGTCTGTTTCTGATTATTGTAGCAGCGCTTACTCCTCTTCCCTGGGCTGCCATAAGTTTGCTGGTAGGTTCGGCCGGATACCCCTCGAAACGCTACCTGAAATATGCTTTGTTTCGCTTTTTGAGATTTGCCATTTACGGCTACATCGTCTTTCAAACCCATATAATTTAGATCCAGACAAAACATACATTCTACTCTTTTGTTAATAGTAGCAAAAGTTAGATAATGTTTGAGCGACTAAAAAAGAAATGGAACCTTAACAGCAATTTCCAGGTTTTAATAATTCTGTTTGTATTTTCCATTACCGGAAGTGCAGCTCTTTATGTGCGTAAAGGAGTTTTCGATTTGGTGGGCATAACCGAAGCAACCAGCCTTTGGGTAAAAGTTCCGCTTTACATTATAACCGTAGTTCCGGCCTACCAGGTACTATTGTTACTGATTGCATCGGTATTTGGGCAATTCCGCTTTGCATGGGAGTTTGAGAAAAAAACCTTTTCACGATTTATACCTAAAAAGAAATGAGGACACTGGCACTGATATTCACATTATTAATTTATTCAAGTACTTGTATGAGTAAAGATTTGCAGAAAGCCACATTGGGCGGAGGATGCTTTTGGTGTACCGAAGCCATTTATCTGGAGTTAAAAGGAGTTGTTGATGTAAAACCGGGTTACAGTGGCGGCCACGTTAAAAACCCAACGTACAAACAGGTTTGCAACGGAACAACCGGCCATGCTGAAGTAGTGCAAATTACTTTCGATCCGGAAGTGGTGAGTTTTTCAGAAATTCTGGAAGTGTTTTTTATGACACACGACCCAACAACGTTGAACAGACAAGGCAACGATGTAGGTCCGCAATACCGTTCAGCAATCTTCTATCATAACGAAGAACAAAAAGAGGTGGCAGAACGCGTTATCGATCTTTTTGAAAAAGAAGAGGTTTATAGCAGACCAATTGTTACCGAAGTAACAAAATTCGACCAATTTTATATTGCCGAAGATTACCACATCAACTATTACGCACGTAACAAAACACAAGGTTATTGCCAGTTTGTGGTAGCTCCTAAGCTGGAAAAATTCAAGAAGATTTTTAAAGACCAACTGAAATAAAAAGTATCGTTAAACCAAAATTGTCTGATGTGAAAAAAATTACTTTTGCTTTTTGCCTTTTCACTTTTGCCTTTAGCTTAGCTGTTTCGGCGCAGGACCAACGCGAATTCTCCTACACAGAAGGCGACACCACTTACACCATGAAACGTTATGTTTTTATGCTGCTTGAGAGCGGAGAAACAAAAAGTAAGGACTCAACTGAAGCAGCCTATTACCAGCAAATGCACATGGCACACTTAAATATGTTGGCAGAAAGCGGGAAACTTATTGTAGCCGGTCCGTTTGAGGGTGGTGGCAATCATCGGGGACTTTTAATTTTTGATGTGGAAACAGTAGACGAAGCTTTAAAACTGGAAGGCGAAGATCCATCAGTAAAAACAAACCGGTTAAAGATGAATGCCTTTTATTGGTGGGGCGCCAAAGGCACTGTCATCAATTAATTCCCCTTCAAAATCACTCCCCTTCTATTAGTTGTCACAATTATTTCCTGAATATTAATCTTTTCTAAAATCAATTGTATTTTACCCCATTATATCGTGCACGATTTTATTTTACACTATATTTGTGCTCCTAAAGTTTTAATAAATGGATGAGTTAAAGTTAAAGAGTCAGGTATGTTTTCCGGTTTATGCCTTATCGCGCGAAATCGTTAATGTATATCGTCCGATTCTTGAAGAGATTGATCTTACCTATCCGCAATACCTGGTAATGATGGTTTTGTGGGAAAGTGAACCGCAAAAGGTAAATGAAATTGGTGATAAACTCAATCTCGACAATGGAACAATCACCCCATTATTAAAACGAATGGCCGCAAAAGGTTTGATCTCGCGCAAACGAAACAGCAAGGATGAGCGCGTGGTTGAAATTTCGCTTACCGAAAGCGGAAAACAATTACAAACCAGAGCAGCAGAGGTTCCGCATAAGGTTGTAAAAGCCATGGGAATTACCCATGAAGATTTAGTGCAGCTGAAGGATTTAGTAGTTAAAATATTAAACAGAGCCAAATAGGGCTTCAATTATTAAAGTCATAAATAGAGAAACAATGTCATTATTAGAAAATTTACAGTGGAGATATGCCACCAAAAAGTACGACCCTACAAAAAAAGTAGCACAGGAAGATGTAGACAAAATTGTGGAGGCAGCGCGCCTTGCTCCTACTTCATCGGGTTTGCAACAGTTTCGTGTAATAGTAATCACCGATCAGGAATTGAAGGATAAAATCGTTCCGATTGCATGGGGACAGGAAATAGTTGCCGAGTGTTCGCACTTGTTGGTTTTTGCCGCCTGGGATCGTTATACCGAAGAACGAATTGATGAGATTTACAACAGAACAACCGATGAGCGTGGTTTGCCTCGTGGACGTTTTGGATCGTATACCGACAAACTAAAAGAAATGTATTTGCCACAATCAGCCGAGGAAAACTTTGTACATACTGCGCGCCAGGCTTACATTGGATTTGGATTGTCGATTGCACAAGCCGCCGAGCAAAAAGTGGATTGTACACCAATGGAAGGTTTTACTACCGAAGAGCTTGACGAATTGCTTGATTTAAAATCGAAAGGATTAAAAAGTGTAACAATGCTTCCGTTAGGATATCGCGACAATGATGGCGACTGGCTAGCATCAATGAAGAAAGTACGTAATCCGAAAGAGGATTTTGTGATGGAGTATTGATGAAAAGTTAGACACCAAAAAAAGCCAGTTCCGCAGATTCGAAACTGGCTTTTTTTTTGCGCTATCCACCCCAAACAGGGCGATAACTTACACCTCGTATTACAAAGTCAGAACATGCCGTCCTTCCTTCATATAATCTGTAATTTCTCCCATGTATTTTACTTCAACACCCAGCTCTTCCAGTTTGTCTGAAACTCCGTACATATCGGAACAGCCCTTGCAAGCTTTCACCGCTGTTCCCTGATCCATGATCTTTTTTACATAGTCCTGAATGTCCTTATTTTCAACCAACACTTTTTGCGATGGCCCCCACACCACCAGTGTTATATCTTTCCACCAATCAAAACGTTTGGAATTATAGGTGTACATCAGCACCATTTTTTCAGCCACTTCCTTGTCTCCGCTGGTCCAAAGAACTACCAATTTTTCCGAAGCAGGAATTTCTTCCATCTGAGGCTCGTTTTTCACTACAGGTTCCGTTGCCAGTCCGCTGAAGGAGAATCCCGTCAGGATGAGAAATACAATAAATATTCGTGTTTTCATTTTTATTTTAGTTAAGATTTAAAAACTGTTACTAACTATAAAATCACCCAGAGGCTGCTTCTCTTTTTCAGGCCATTCAACCGGAACGCCAACCGGAGTAATACATACGCGTGTATAATTATCAGGGATATTGAATACTTTTCGGGTCAGTTCTTCGGAAAATGAATCGGTAATATGCACCGTTCCATAACCAAGAGCACGTGCTGCAAGCATTAAGTTTCCGGCTGCCAATGGGCCATCCCAGTGGTTATACTGCGGATAACGACTGTTATTATCCGTTAGAACAACAATGTAAGCCGGCGCCGACAAATACCCGCTTTTTAGCTGATTATCATACTCGTTTAATTGCTTCTTCAGTTCTTCGCCTGCCAGTTTTTTTTCATCTTTTAGGTAGGCTTCAGTTTCTTTCAGTTTAGCAGTTTTTAATGCCTCAATTTTCTTTTTGTCGGTAACTACCAAAAATTTCCAGGGTTGCTGGTTTCCCGCTGTAGGAGCCATTCTTGCAGCATCGACTATTTTTTCCAAATCTGCTTTCGGCACCGGATCCGATTTAAATGCACGTACCGAGCGACGGTTTTTAACCACCTCCCAAAATGATTCTTCTGTTTGGCTAACCAAATTTTCTCCGGCAGATTTTACAACCGGAATTAATGTTAGTCCGGTAACTAATGCAGCACCGGCCTTTAAACTGTGTCTTCTGTTCATTGTTTAAAATTTTAAAGGTTATTTCAATGGTTTTATTTTATTTCAGAATTTTAATGCCATTCAGGTTTTCGAAACGGGCTTTAAATCCCCAGCCGCCAAAATTCTCTGCTACCAGAACCAGGATTTCATTCTTCCCTGATTTCAGATCGAGGTAAACAGAATCGAAATAGCCCATTGTTCCCAGAAAGCGATAATCGCGGCTTCGGTAAATATCAGCTCCCAGCCAAACCGCCTTGCCGTTAACAAAGATTTTTGCCACATCGCTAAAACCAAAATTCATCATCTTAACGAGATCGGTTTCTGAGTCAATAGTGATTTTCAGGAGAACCGCATTCTTTTTCTCTGCCAGAGCAGCAGTTTTCGAAATATTCAGCAAACCATCAGCTTCCGTATCCCATTTTCTGAATTGCAGTTTATTGGTAAAATTTGCGGGTAACAGGTTTTCATTGATCAGCTTTTCGGCATCAAATATCTCAGAAACCTTATAGTTTTTTATCACCTCGTCACCAGCTTCAGCAATTTCTTTGAACTCTCCCTGTAACTGAGGAGAAGCCATTGGAGTAATTTTTATATCAGCAAACCGTGCCGGACCGTAAAACGCGATTTTCCCTTCACGTTCGCCCCTTTTCAACTCATGAATAACCAGAACCGGCTTTTCCATATCCGAAATATAAACCTCGCCTCTACTTCCCGAAACTATGAGTTTAACCTGAAACCACTCATCGAAAACATGTTCTTTTACCGCACCATAACCTTCGCCGTAGTACAGCTGCCAACCTGCATTGCCGTTATAAACCGGAGTGTATTGCATGGCATCAGGATTACCACTTTGATGTTTCCGAATGTAAAACTCTTCAGTATTTCCCATTCCATCGCCCCGAAAACGCACCCCGGCAAATCCTCTTCCCGGCTGAATACACATCTTAAATTCAATAATGCCGTTTTTTAACAAAATATCACTTGCAATGGCAACTCCATCGTCGGTTTTTAAACAGTCTTTCCCCTTATAATTTTCGCTGACAACTTTTCCGTTCAGAATCCAGTCAATTCCATTCAAACTGACATGCTCCTGCGCAAAAACCGAGAGATTGGTCAGCATAAAAACTAGTATTATAAATGTTTTCATTGCTTTGGTTTTTATGAATTTCATGAAACAAATTTCAGCAACCAGTCTGAAAATCAACATTCAAACCGTGATCAAAACATAATCAAAACACATTCACACAAAAAAAACCAATCGTTCTTACTATTTTTAGGAACCAGAAATTAGTAACCATGTATAACGAAGCAGAGCAGGAAAAAAAGTTCGTAAAAATCATTGTTCAGCAAATTGCGGAGAAACTACATATCGAGGATCCGAAACAATTACAGCAACGCGATTATGAAAATCTAAATCTTCTCATTCAGGAGAAAACAGGCATTAACCTCAGTGTTTCTACACTGAAAAGAATTTCCAAAAACCAATTTCAGCGTATTCCTCAAAAAAATACACTAAACGCACTGGCACAATTTCTTGATTATAAGGATTGGTATGATTTTAAAGATAACCATGCGGATACACCTGTTGCAAAAAGAAAAAGCAGGAGGTTAAATTTTAAGTTTCGAAAACGTGTGCTGTATATCCCGGCTACAGCAATAGTAGTGGCCTTGTTTGTAGTTATTCTTTTAAACAGCAAACCGGCGCAAAGTTACTCGGAAGCCAGCTTTACCAGCAGAACGAATGTTAGCAGCGGAGTTCCTAATACGGTTATTTTCGATTACGATATTTCGATGTATGAATTTGATAGTGCTTTTATTCAACAGTCGTGGGATGCCCGCCGGCGTGCAGAAATTAAAAGGCACGAAAAATATTCCACCTCGGTGTATTATTATCCGGGCTATCATCGTGCAAAAATCATGATTAATGATCAGTTGGTAAAAGAAATACCGGTTTACATTACAACCAACGGCTGGCTATCGCTCATTCAAAACCCGGAAAATGATTTAGTCCCGATTTATGTAAATGAAAATTGCATCAGTAACGATCAAATATACATTTCACCGGAAACGGTTGAAACCCATCATATCGATTTGTCGAAGAACAATCATGCAACATGTTTTTACTATGTAAACGAAAATTTTAACGGCGACAGTGACAATTTTTCATTTGAAAGCCGTATTAAAAACAACATTGACGAGGGAGCACTGGCTTGCCAGATATGCGAAATATCGATATTTGCAGAATACGGAAGACATGTGATTCAATTGGCAAATCCGGGATGTATTGGAAGTATCTTTCAGAAATTTGGAACAGAATATGTGATGGGAACCAACAACGATCTGTCGGCATTCGGCACTGACCTGAATAACTGGAACACCGTTAAATTGGAAATCAGCAATAAATACGTAACCGTTTTGCTGAACGATGAAAAAATCTACACAACTACATATCAGAACAGCAATGGTGCTTTAAAAGGCATTTCGTACCGTTTTGCCGGAAGCGGTGCTGTTGACTATGCAAAATTGTCGGACAACAATGATCAACTTGTTTTCTCTGAGGAATTTGAATAACTCATATCCATTGTTTTTTCATAAAAAAACCGGAAGTATAAACTCCCGGTTTCCATTTATCTATTGTAATTCATCTACAGTTCACGAATCCAGATATTGCGGTAACTCACCGGATTTCCATGGTCTTGCAACTGTATAACATCGGCACCGTGTTTTTCAACGCTGTACTCAGGAATACCAATGTATTCTGTTGGTCCGCGTAATTTCACGTGGTTTTGAACCAAAACGCCGTTGTGCAAAACAGTTACGATTGGCGGAGTAAAATACGTGCCGTCGTCGTTAAAACGTGGTGCAGTGTAAATAATATCGTACACTTGCCACTCGCCCGGGCCTTTACAGGCATTTACAAGCGGTGCATGTTGTTTGTACAAACTTCCGGCTTGTCCGTTACGGTATGTGCGGTTGTTGTAGTTATCCAACACCTGAACCTCGTAACGTTTCTGAAGGAAAACGCCACTGTTTCCACGTCCCTGGCTTTCACCAATTACTTCGGCAGGAGATCTCCACTCGATGTGTAACTGAAAATCTTCGAAAGCACGTTTTGTCTGAATGATTCCGGTCCCTCTTTCAACGGTTACACAACCGTCGGCTACTTTCCAGCCAACAGGGCCACCATCTCCGTTAGTCCACTCACGGTCGATATCCACACCGTCGAATAAAACTATGGCATCCGAAGGTGCATCTGCCGGAGTTTCTCCCGGGGTAATTACCGGTACTTCAGGGTCCCAGATTTCCGTCATTTCAGGAACCATTTGCGGTCTCTCTTCCTGAGCTACTGCGCACACTGCGACAAAAAGCAGCGCTACTGTTAAAATTTTAAACTTCATTTTTATTGATTTAGGTATTTTATTATTAATGCACTAAGCGGTTTTGAACCGCTTAGCACTTATCACAAATTACAATCCGAGTTCTTCCATTATGGCATCGATCTTGGCATCAGCTTTTTGCTCTTCTGCATCAAAATCTTCTCGCGATTTCAGCTCACCTGCTACTTCAAAATAGAATTTAATTTTTGGCTCTGTTCCCGATGGGCGAACCGAAATTTTTGTTCCATCCTGCGTAAAAAACTGCAATACGTTTGAAGTAATTTTCTGATCGATTTTCTTTTCCTCACCTGTAATCAGGTTTTTCGCAACCAATGTAGAATAATCTTTTACCCACTCCATTGGCGAACCACCCAATTCTCTTGGAGGATCGTTGCGGAATTTGGTCATTATCTGCTGAATTTCTTCGGCACCCGATTTCCCTTTACGAACCACATATTTCATTTTCTCGCGCGAGAAACCGTATTCCAGGTATATATCCTGCAACAATTCGTACAATGTTTTGCCCTGATCGATAGCCCATGCAGTGATCTCGGCCATTAAAGCACAAGCCGAAACAGCATCTTTATCGCGAACAAAATCAGAAGGCATAAAACCAAAACTTTCTTCGCCACCACCGATGTATTTTTTCACACCTTCGTTATCGCGAATTACTTCGGCAATAAATTTAAATCCGGTATACACATCAAAATATTCAATGTTGTTTCGGCGGGCAACTTCAGCAATCATTTCGGTAGAAACAATTGTTTTTACTACAAACTCGTTGCCTTTTAATTTGCCGGCTTCCTTCATTTTAACAATAATGTAGTAGAAGAAAAGCAGCGCGGTTTGATTACCGTTTATAATGATGTATTCACCTTTATCGTCTTTCACAACAACACCAATCCGGTCTGAATCGGGATCGGAAGCCATAACAACATCGGCATCAATTTCGGCGGCTTTTTTCATGGCCATTTCCATAGCTGCCGGCTCTTCCGGGTTTGGCGAAACCACTGTTGGAAAATCACCGCTAACCACATCCTGCTCAGGAATATTAATGATGTTTGTAAAACCAAATTCGCGTAAAGCAGCAGGAATCAATTTCACTCCGGTTCCGTGAATTGGCGTATAAATAATTTTAATGTCCTTGTGGCGCTCTACCACGTCGGGCGAAATGGAAACCTTTTTAACCTCTGCCA
>NZ_OY776411.1:905000-1124679 GCF_963675585.1 uncultured Draconibacterium sp. | reverse complement strand
GTGATATCTTAAGCGAAGAGTGGGTATAATTTAATTTCGGAACACTTTAACACACCCAATTTTAAATTCAATTGAAAGGAAAAATCAGAATTCAATTCTTCTGATTTCAGGAATCCTTTTTCCCAAAAAGTATAAATCAAAAAAAATAAATTGAGATATGAGTATGTTTTGTTATCAATGTCAGGAAGCCTCAAAAGGAACAGGCTGTACAATCGCAGGAGTATGCGGAAAAACAAGTGATGTGGCCAACCTTCAGGACACACTGCTTTATGTTTTAAAAGGAATTAGCTGGTACAACGAAAAATTACGTGCACAAAATGTGAATCCGGAAAAAGTAGACAAATTTGTTTTCGACGGATTATTCAGCACAATTACCAACGCGAATTTCGACAAAGACGTTTTCTCCAAAAAAATAATTAAAGCTTTGCAATTACGAAATGAATTGCATTCGAGATGTTTGGCATTAAATGTTGCACTTCCAAAAGAACTTCCGGCCATTGCCAGCTGGAATGCCAGTTCGGTTGCGGAATTTGAAGCAAAAGCAGAAGAAGTTGGTGTATTAAGTACCAAAAATGAAGACATCCGCTCATTACGCGAACTAATTATTTATGGTGTAAAAGGATTGGCTGCTTATGCCGAACACGCTTACAATTTAGGCAGTAAAAAAGATAGTATTTTTGCATTTATGCAACGTGCACTGGTTGCAACAACCGAAGATTTATCGGTTGACGAATTGGTCGCTCTTACTTTGGAAACAGGAAAATTTGGTGTTGATGTAATGGCACTACTCGATGCTGCAAATACATCATCGTACGGAAATCCGGAAGCTACAAAAGTAAATATTGGCGTTCGTAATAATCCGGCAATTTTAATCTCGGGTCACGACATGAAAGACATGGAAGACCTGCTAAAACAAACCGAAGGAACGGGCGTTGATGTGTATACACACAGCGAAATGTTACCTGCACATTACTACCCAGCTTTTAAAAAGTACGAGCATTTGGCAGGAAACTATGGAAATGCATGGTGGAAACAAAACACCGAATTTGAAAGCTTTAACGGCCCTATTCTGTTTACAACAAACTGTATCGTGCCTCCAAAAAGTTCGGCAACTTATACCGACAGAATTTACACAACAGGCGCATCGGGTTTAAGTGGTGCCATTCACATTGCCGATCGCGAAGAAGGCAAAATGAAAGACTTCAGTTCGATTATTGAGCATGCCAAAAAATGCGCTGCTCCGCAGGAAATTGAAACAGGCGAAATTATTGGAGGATTTGCCCACGCTCAGGTTTTTGCCCTGGCCGATAAAATTGTGGATGCCGTAAAAACCGGTGCCATCAAAAAATTCTTTGTAATGGCGGGCTGCGACGGACGTATGAAAAGCCGCGATTATTACACCGACTTTGCAGAGCAGTTACCACAAGACACTGTAATTTTAACGGCAGGTTGTGCCAAATACCGCTACAACAAACTGCCTTTGGGCGACATTGGCGGAATTCCACGTGTTATTGATGCCGGACAATGTAACGACTCGTACTCGCTGGCCGTTATCGCACTTAAATTAAAAGAGGTTTTCGAACTGAACGATATTAACGAGCTGCCCATTGCATACAACATTGCATGGTACGAGCAAAAAGCGGTAATCGTGTTGCTTGCCCTGCTTCACCTGGGAGTTAAAAACATTCATTTGGGGCCAACACTTCCGGCATTTCTATCGCCAAACGTGGCCAATGTTTTGGTCGAAAACTTTGGAATTGCCGGAATTACCGACGTTGAAAAAGATTTGGAAATTTTTATGCAGGAAGCTACAGCTTAAAAATTGGACATGGGAGAGGACGAAGTGGAAACACTTCAGGTTTAGAAGTTGGTTTTTGGTTTTTTACAATGGCATTCATCGTTTGATGAGTGCCATTTGTTTTAAAAAATATTACTGCTCGTCTTTTCTTTTATACCCGATTTGTTTCCGCGGTTCCGGGTTCGCTTGTTTTTCCAATAATTCATCAAGATATCTAAACACCAATTCAATATTTTTATCCTGACTGGCAAGTTTCTTTTTTATTTGTTCAATGTCCAGTTTTAAGCTTAAATTGTCGGTTAACATTTCACGAACCTTTGTAAATATTCGCATTATTTGAATGTTTACCCGAATGGCTTTATCACTGTTCAATACACTTGACAACATTAAAACGCCGTGCTCAGTAAATACAAAAGGGGGTTTACGCCGACCACCCCAACTTGATGTCGCAATTTGCGATCTCAAATTCTCGAACTCAGAATTTGATAATTGAAACATAAAATCTTCCGGAAATCTGGATAAATTCCTTTTCACCTGTTCATTGAGCCTACGTGTTTCAACTCCATAAAGTTCAGCAAGGTCACTGTCAATCATTACTTTTTGCTCCCTGATAAAATAAATCTTATTCATGATTATTTCGTCTGGTAACATTGGCTTTTCGGAATCTTTTTGAGTCATTTTATCGTGCATATTTGGGTTTTATTTTCTATCGTTTTTTAGTTGACATTCATTGTTTGATGAGTGCCATTTTTTATGCCTCTTTGAACACGTCTTCTGAAGTTGGAATAGTAAAATAAAAAGCGGACCCGTGCCCTTTCTCGCTTACTACCCAAATCCGCCCTTTGTGTTTTTCCACAAACTCGCGACACAAAATCAAGCCTAAACCGGTTCCCTTTTCGCCTTGTGTCCCATCTACTGATTTGCGCTCATCCAATTCAAAAATTGTATTTACTCTTTCTTCCGCAATTCCCAAACCCTTATCTGCCACACAAAAAGTTATCCAACCCTGGTTCTCTTTTTTAACCGTTAAATGAATTACTGAACCCCGATCACTAAATTTTATGGCATTTGAAAGCAAATTTCGTAATACAAGCGACAACATATTCGTATCTGCAAAAACGGAAGCCCCATTTATTTCTGTTTTATAAATAATCTCGATGTCTTTTCGTTTTGAGACTGTATTATACTCCTGAATTTTTTGGGAAACATATGAATTAACAGGGATACAACCCGGCTTAAACTCAATTCTGTTTTGCTGGGTTTGCGACCAGGTTAGAAGATTCTCGAGCAAAGAGAAAGCATTTTCTCCCGATAATTTCAAATCGTTTAAAACCTTGTGAATCATCTTCCTGTCGAAATTATCGTAATTTTCGATGAGTATGTTTGTAAATCCCAGAATGGCATTAAACGGACTCCGCAGATCGTGAGCAATTATTGAAAACAGTTTGTCTTTTGTGGCATTTATTTCGGCCAACTCCTTTGTTCTGTTTTGCACCATTTCTTCGAGTTTCTTCTTTTGTTTTTTTAGTGACGAAACCCGCATGGAATATATTGAAAGTGCCAATAACAAAATCACAAGCACTAAACTGCTTTTAAACCACCAGCTCGCCCACCACGGAGGAACTACAGTTATACCCAAGGCCACGCCCTGCTCATTCCAAACACCATCATTGTTCGATCCCTTAACACGAAATACATATTTTCCCGGATCAAGATTGGTATAGGTCGCTTCACTTCTTTCTCCACAATAAATCCAATCCTCATCAAAATTCTCGAGCATATAGGCATATTGATTTTTTTGAGGACGGGTAAAATCCATCACGCTAAAATCAAACTTCAATACACTCTGATCATAGTTAATCACCAATTCTTTGGTTTCAGTAATTATACGTTTTAGGGGAGAATTGTGAGATCCCGGAACAACATTCTCATTCAATATCTCCAATCCTGTAAGTTGAACGGTGGGAACTTTAGTGTTTAATTTTATTTGTTCGGGGTGTACAATTGAAAAACCATTTACCCCTCCAAAATACAAATCTCCATCGCTGCTTTTTAATAAACTTCGGGGACGGAATTCATTGCCCTGCAAACCATCATCTTTTGTATAAATAGCACATTTGTTTAATTTCTCATCCCATCTGCATATTCCGGAACGCGTACTAAACCATAATCCACCTAAATTATCCTTTAAAATACCCCTGATATTATTGCCGGGCAATCCATCTTTTACCGAGTACTTTACATTGATCCCCGTCTCCGAATTCAACTGATTAAGCCCCGATAAAGTTGCTACCCAAACCGAGGTATCATTCTCAACAAAAATATCGTACACATGCTGATTGCTAAGGGTTTTTGCATCCAAGTCAAGAAGCGAAAACGGTGTAAACCTTTCGGTTATTACATCAAATGACAAAAGGCCCGACCGGGTTCCAATCAATAAATTCCCCTTACTTCCCATTCTCACAACATTTACGTAATTGTCGTTTATTTGGCTATTGGCCATGTTGTACGAAATAAAGGCATTCGTTTTAGGATTAAAACGGGCAAATCCATTGTTGTATGTTGCCAACCATAAATCATTGTCTTGTCCATTTAAGATGCTAAAAATGTTGTTACTCGGAATGTCACTGTTTTCCGTATTAAAAATCTGAAATGTTTCCTTTTCCTGATCATAACACAATAATCCGGCACCCCAAGTTGACAACCAGATTTTATCATCAACAACCCCAATTGATAGAATATAATTACTCGGAAGATTCGAATTTTGGGTACTCAAATTCCGGAACAAACCTGTTTCTTTACTTAGAATATTTATGCCGCCGCCATCGGTTCCAATCCAGACATTACCCTGCTTGTCTTCGGCAAAAGCGTTAACCATGTTATTTGTTAAACTTAAATCGCCACCTTTAAATTTTGAATATGCAACAATGGCATCGCTGTTTTTTGGAACAACGTTTACACCGTAAGCAAAAGTGCCAATCCACAAATTTTCTGAATTATCAATAAACAGACACTCGCCCGAATATGTGTTTGTCGACAATGGATCTGAATCGCTGGACAAAAAATGCCAAAAATTTTGTTCATCCCGGTTAAACAGAAACACTCCGTCGTTTTCAGCTCCTACCCATAAATTATTTTGCCTGTCAACAGCCAGCGACAACAACCTGTTTTTTGAAATCGATTTAGAATTACGCGGATCGTGCTTGTAATTTTTCACTCGCAATTCACCATTCTCCAATTTTTTAATTCGAAAAAGTCCATGTTCATACGAACTTGCCCAAATTTCTCCGGTATTATCTTCAACGATGTGATTGACTCTTATTCCTTCGTAATCTTCTCCATCTGTTCCTTTCAGAACCGGCTTAAAAGTTTCTGTTTCCGGTTGAAAAAAGCTTAGTCCATTTACGGTTCCTACCCAAAGCTTATGATCGCGGCTAAAACAAAGATCATCTATTCTTAGGTCTTGTGAATTTAATTTGTCGTCTGTTTTGATTGGAAAAAGGTGGTAGGTATTTGTTTTCGGGAAAAACTGTATTAATCCACGCTCACTTGCAATGTATATACTTTCATCAGGTCCCTCCTCTATTTTTCTGCCCTGAAAAGTAAAATTGTACAAACAACTATTCGAATCATTACTAAAGGTTATAAATCCATCCGTCTCCGGATCATATGCACTTAATCCGGCATTTGTACCAACATACATTGTTTCTCCAACAGTTAACATCGAAATAATAAGATTGTCAGGAATACTCCGTGCATTTGAACGACTGTTTTTGTATACTTTAATTTGTGATCCGTCATACCGGTTTAGCCCTTCAGCTGTTCCAATCCACATAAATCCGTTGTGATCCTGCAACATGCAGATGACACTTGACGATGATAATCCGTCATCGATATTAAGTTGCCTGAATTGAAGATGATTTGGTTGTGATTTTGCTGATATACAGAAGACTCCAATTAGAAAGAAAGCAAAAAACATGGAGCGTATTTTATTATTTTTTCCTACCATAGGCTGTACTTAAAATATAAAATGCGTAAAAAACCTGTCTGTAATAATTTTGGTAACAGCAACTTTAAACGGTTGGGTGTTTTTGGTTGCTATGGTTTTTCAGCCAACTTATTGGTTGTTTAAAGATAATTAAACTTCAATGGGAACAACTCAGAATGCCTCTTTTTTCACCCTGAAATACTGAATTAAATCATACGTTCAATTCGTGTGCTTAGCTTAAATTGACAAGAAAATATTGTTTCTCAGGAGGTTTTAAGAGATGGCCGGTATAATTGAATCAAAAATTACCAATCTTAATCATCTAAATATTAAATAATAAAGAATTTAATCTTCGTTAACAGGACAATCTTGCTTTCAAATAATGGAAATTATAATTTTGTTGGGCTTTGACAGCAAGACTAAATTAAAATCATATAAATTAAATAGTTATGGGTAAAATAGCCGAAAACGTAAAACCAGGTGTAGTAACCGGTTCTGATTTACAATTCATTTTTGAAGTAGCAAAAGAGAATCAATTTGCTATCCCAGCAGTAAACGTTGTGGGTTCATCTTCAGTAAACGCAATTATGGAAGCTGCAGCACAGGTAAACGCTCCTGTTATGATTCAGTTTTCGAATGGTGGTGCCGTATTTAACGCAGGTAAAGGTCTTAAAATGGACGGACAAGAAGCTGCCGTTTTAGGTGCTGTTGCAGGTGCAAAACACATTCACACTTTAGCTGAAGCTTATGGTGTTCGTGTAATCCTGCATACTGACCACGCTGCAAAAAAATTGTTGCCTTGGATTGACGGACTTCTTGATGCAAGTGAAAAAAACTTTGCTGAAACAGGAAAACCATTGTTCAGCTCGCACATGTTGGATCTTTCTGAAGAGCCAATTGAAGAAAACATCGAAATCAGCAAAAAATATTTAGAGAGAATGTCGAAAATGGGCATGACTCTTGAAATTGAATTAGGTATCACCGGTGGTGAAGAAGATGGTGTTGACAACTCTGACGTTGACGCATCAAAATTGTACACTCAGCCAGAAGAAGTTTGCTATGCATACGAAGAGTTGAGCAAAGTTTCTCCTAACTTCACAATTGCTGCATCTTTTGGTAATGTACACGGTGTTTACAAACCAGGTAACGTAAAACTTACTCCAAAAATTCTTGACAACTCACAAAAATACATTGTTGAAAAACTTGGTTTAGAGAATTCAAAACCAGTAAACTTTGTATTCCACGGTGGTTCAGGTTCAACACATGCCGAAATTCGTGAAGCAATTGGTTATGGTGTTATTAAAATGAACATCGATACTGATACTCAGTGGGCATATTGGGATGGAGTTCGTGCTTTCGAAGCTGCCAACCACGACTACCTGCAAGGACAAATTGGTAATCCAGACGGAGACGACAAGCCAAACAAAAAATTCTACGATCCACGTGTTTGGGTTCGTAAAGGTGAAGAAGCTTTGATTGCTCGTTTAAAAGTTGCTTTTGAAGACTTAAACGCTATCGACGTTAACTAAGAAATTTCTTAGCATAAAATACGAAAGCCGCTTCGCAAATGTGAAGCGGCTTTTTTTGTGGCTATCATTTAAAGCTTTAAAACAAATTATTCAATAAGCTGAATGTAATGTTCGTAGCGGGTAAAAATTTGTTTCACATAAGTTACCGGCTCAATTCCCCGAACATAACCATACTCGATAAAAGGTTTATTGTAATTTTCGGGATAACTCAGTTTTAACATCATTTTCTCCACATTTTCGTCCCATACATTGTTTTTTACGCCCAGTTCATCGGCCAGTTTTTGTGCGTCGACAACGTGGCTGTACCCACAATTATAAGATGCCAGAGTTAGTTTTATACGTTGCACCGAGTCCGGAACTTCGTCAAATCTGTTCCATAACAATTTTAACATCTTTGCACCGCCTGCAAGATTCTCCTCGGGGTTTGTGCGGTCTTCTACCCCAAACCGTTTTGCAGTGGTTGGCATCATTTGCATTAATCCCTGCGCTCCTGCCCACGACTCTGATTCAGGGTTAAATCTCGACTCCTGATAAATAATGGAAGCCATTAACCGCCAATCCCAACCCAACTCAGTGGAATGTTCTTTTATCAGATCGTCAAATTCGCTGATGTTGTTGTTATTCAAACTATAAAAATCGCTGTTTTCTCGTCGCCGGAAGTTCTTTTCGTTTTTAAAATATTTGTTATAAATCACATAATACGTGGCCTCTTTTTTCATCATTCTGATCCAGTCATTCAGCGCTTCTTCCAACTGAGGCGAGTTTTTACGCATTGCCCAGGCTATTCGCTGCGAAAAGCTAATAGGCACTTTAATATCCAGAATTGGGTAATACGACGCATGAATACTGGCAATGTTATTATCGGCAACCGTATATTTTATTTCGCCATTGGCCACCATTTCAATAATTCGGTCGGTGGACAGGTCTCCGGCCAAAGTATCAATATAAATTTCGCCCCCCAGTTCTTCACTCAGGTTGGCCAGCCGTTTTATATACGACGAATTTGCCCTCACCGAAACAGTGTCGTCAATTAATTCAATGGCATCGTGAATAAGCGATTTTTGCAACTCGCTCCATTTCATTTTACGCCAGTTTTCGGGTTTCCGCTGAACTAAAACCTGGTGGGTTAAATATAAATATTCGGAAAACTGGGTATGCTTTTTTCGTTCACGGGTTACAGTCATTCCATGTGCTATTAAATCAACCTTACCGGTGTTCAATAACTCTTGCATGGTATCAAGATCGTTCGAAATCACAATGTTTAATTCAACATCCAGGTGCTTGGCAAAACGTTTTAACATTTCGTATTCGTAGCCCATGGGTTGACCTTTGTATAAAAAGTAACTGGTGCTGCTGTACGTTGTTAATACATTTAAGACACCTTCTTTTTTTATGTCATCTAAATCGCGCTTAACAAGTTTCGATTTTGAATGCGTTTTTTTATTGGAGTGGATAAAATTACAGGATATTTGGAAGGCTAAAAGAATCAAGAAAATATAACTGAAAAAACGTTTTGTCATATATCAATTCGTTTATTGAACCATCAAAAATAACACTATCAAGATATAAAAAGTTCTTTCTTAAAAAAAATGCCTGCATACAGTCCCAATGTTAACAGCAGTCATTTTTTGTTATTAATCATAAATCACAAAATTTCTAACACACACTGATTTGTCATATAAAACAACATTATTAAGTTAAATATTAAAACCTTCATCATTTAAAACTGTTGTAATAAGAGGTATACTTAAAAATATGTATCTTTAGCCATCCTCCTTAATGATAGACTTATGACCAGAAGATTGCGATTTTTATTTCTTTTACTTATTGGCATTCCCTTCAACATTCACTTGGCACAAAGTCAAAATCAACTTGCAATTGATTCACTTAAAAACCTTAATACGACTGAAACCGACCAACAAAAAATTGTAAAAAACCTTATCTCAATCGCTGACAATTTTACCTATCACCAAATTGACAGTGCAATTTATTACACCGACAAAGCCATTCAACTTTCAAACAAAATAGATTATCCCAAAGGAGCTGCAGAGGCTGATTTTTTTAAAGCCTATTTTTTAGACATTAGCGGCGATTACGACAAGGCCATTTCGAGCCTCGAAAAAGCTGCTTCTATTTTTACCGAAATAGGAGACTCGAGCTATTTAACCGGTTGCTACAACAATCTTGGCGTTTTATATTCCTATGGCGACAAGCAAAAAACAAGCCTTGAATATTTTATTAAATCGGTGAATATTGGGGAGGAATTAAAAGATTCCTTTTCATTGGCTGAAGGTTATTGCAACATTGCAGGCGTGTACGAAGATTTGAACGAATACAGTTCGGCATTAAAATACTACAACAAAGCACTTGAAGTTGATTTGCATTACAATCCGGTGGAAGATCTGGCGATATCTTATTTGGATGTTGGCAACATCAACATAAAATTACGACGCTTTGACGATGCACTTGAAAACCTGCAAAAGGCACAGGCTTTGATGCCAAAAATTGATGACGCCTACTACAAAGCCGTTTTGCATCAGCGCTTTGCAACATACTACACCGAAACAAACGAATTAGATAAAGCAAATGAATACGTTCTAAAATCGAATAATTTCTCTAAAAATTTCGACTACCCGATGTTTAAAGCAGATATGCTTGCCATAAAAGGCGAAATTTTGCTCAAACAAAAAATGTATAATGCCAGTCTGGAAATTCTGGACAATGCAATTGAACAATACAATAAGTTAAAATTTACCTATTCGCTGGGCGAAATTTACAAATTTAAAGCGGAGGCTTTTTCAGGGCTGGGGCAACACACCAAAGCCTACGAATTTTTACAAATGGCCAATGCTGAAGAGGAAAAACATAAATCGAACGAAATTGCAGAAACATTGGGCGAATTCGAAAAAGAAGAAGCACTAAAAGAAGAAAGAACCCGACTGAAACTCGAACAAGAACTTGAAATTCAACGAAATGAGAATGAATTGATTAAAGTTCGGTCGAAATTATATTTTACCATTAACCTGTCCATTTTATTGGGATCGATTTTGGTACTGGCCCTGTATTTTTACGCCTTGAAACGAAATCACAGCAAATCGCTTGAATCGAGCAACGAATTAATTAACCACCAAAAAGAGCTGATCGAAAACAGTTACCTGGAGCTAAAACAAAACGAAAGCCGCTTGCTGGAGTTAAATGCTACAAAAGACAAGTTCTTTTCGATAATTGCACACGACCTGAAAAATCCGTTTAATACATTAATTGGCTTATCGGAATTAATGATTGAGAATCCCGAGTTAAAGCACACCGATGATTACGAGGAATTGATAGAAGGAATGGCACAAACAGCTAAATCGGGACACGATTTGCTTGAAAACTTATTACAATGGTCACGCTCACAGGTTGGAAGCATTCAACTGGCACCAAAAGCGATTCTTTTGGATGAGTTATTTGTTACCGTTTCGATGTTCTTTAACGAAACAGCAAAGGCAAAAAACATTAGTATTGCCATTCCTGCTCAAACAGAACTAAAAGTATTTGCCGACTACAATATGGCACATTTTATAGTTAGGAACCTTATTAACAATGCAATTAAGTTTTCGTACTACAACACCAAAATTGAAGTGGATGCTTCGGTTAAAGAAGATATGGTAGTGGTTTGTGTTACCGACCACGGAATTGGTATGAAAGCCGAAATCGTCAGCAAGCTTTTTAAAGTAGAATATTCGGTACAACGCAACGGAACTTCCGATGAAAAAGGAACGGGTTTAGGTTTGATTTTATGCAAAGAATTTGTTGAGAAAAACGGCGGAGAAATATGGGTGGAAAGTATTGAAGGAAAAGGCAGTACCTTTTGCTTTAGCTTACCAAAATCAATTAGTTAGCACATAAAATAAAATGAATTTTGAAGGAAAAGAATTTACAGCTTACAGCATTCCAACAAGTAATACATTCGTACTTATAATTGGAGCCGAAAAAGGCATTTTGGGCTGTGGGTATTTAAACATTGATGTTGCCAACCGGGTAAACGATGTGTGTGCTCTTGTTACAGGTGTTAAAACTCCCGCCGATATGCTTTCGGCAAAAGTTGTAGCGGTTAGTGAAGCAGCTTCAAAATTGGGAATAAAGGAAGGAATTACAGGGAAAGAGGCACTGCTTTTAATGTCGTAAACCTAAAGCATGAAAAATACCTTAAAAGTTGCCAGCAGTCAGTTTCCGGTTAGTACCGACATAAATGCAAATCTCAAATTCATAAAAAAGCAAATTAAAATTGCTGCCGAAAACGAGGCTGAAATCATTCATTTCAGCGAGTGCAGTTTAAGCGCTTACGCAGGCATCGATTTTGCAGAATATACTTCCGACGCAAACCAGAACATTCAGAAAGGAATAGCTGCCATTTGCGAGTTTGCACAGCTGTTCAACATTTGGGTAATTTTTGGAACCCACGTGTTTGAAGGAAACATGAAAAAACCTTTTAACTGCCTATTTGTAATCAACAGCCAGGGCGAAATCGTAACCCGGTACGACAAACGATTGCTTGCCGGTTTTGATTTGGACTGGTACTCGGCCGGTACCAAACCGGGACTTTTCGAAATTAAGGGGATAAAATGTGTTTGCTAATCTGCCACGAGTGGCGCTATCCCGAATTATATCGTCAATATTATCACCTGGGCGTACAAATGTTGTTTCAATCGTGGTACGACGGAAATTATTCAGAAGAGGAATACCGGGAAGAGGGGAAAGACCTTGGAGAAGTAATTCCGGGATTTGTGCGCGGAAATGCGGCAAACAATAAACTCTGGATTAGTGGGTCAAACACCTGTAAAAAACAACAAGGGTTCCCGGCATTTATTTGCCGCCCCGATGGAAGCATTCACGGAAAACTAAAGCGAAATATTTCGGGTGTTCTTATTCGCCAAATTGATTTCGACCAACAATATTCCGACCTCTCAAGCCATTTACGCGATAAAGTGAGCAGAATGAGCTATTAAACTGATCCTTCGATTTACACTTTCCTCCCCTGGCATTACAAAAAACTGATCGTTAAAATAGGTACATACTATTTAAACGAACTCTTTATCTTTACAGCAATTTCTATAAATCAGTTAAAATGAAACACAATCTCATTCTTTTGCTACTCGTATTTTTTTGTACCGGTAGTTTTGCGCAGGAAAAACCACTGAGAAACCTGACAACCCTGGAAAACAATTGGAAATTTATTAACCAGGAAGTTGCCGGAGCAGAAAATCCACAAACCAATACCAGCAACTGGGAAACGGTTTCAGTTCCACACGACTGGGCAATTAAAGGGCCATTCGACAAGGAAATTGATAAACAAATGGTAAAAGTTACCCAGGATATGGAAACAGAAGCCAAAGAGCGAACCGGACGAACCGGAGCTTTGCCACACATCGGAATTGGCTGGTACCGCAACACTTTCACTCTCCCCGAATTTGAAGCCGGAAAAAAGGCGCTGCTGATTTTTGATGGTGCCATGAGCGATGCCCAGGTGTATGTAAATGGCACAAAAGTGGGCAATCATCCCTACGGTTACAGCTATTTTTATTTCGACATTTCGGATTATTTGCAAGCTGGCGAAAACCTTTTAGCAGTTCGTCTTGAAAACCCACCTTCTTCTTCGCGCTGGTATCCGGGAGCCGGTATTTACCGAAAGGTTCAGATTCTTGTTAAAGACGAGGTGAATTTTCAGCAATGGGGAACGTTTATAACTACTCCTTTTGTATCCGATCAAGTGGCACAAATAAACATTAAATCGGAAGTAAACGGAGACGATTTAAAAGTTGTTACAGAAATTAAAGATGCCGAAGGGAAAATAGTGGCCAGCAAAACAAGCAGCGATCAGTTTGGCAATTTAACGGAACTGAACATTGCTGTCCCTGATCCGAATATTTGGAGCATTGAAAACCCGTATTTATATACTGCGCACTCTAAACTTTACAAGAACAATGAATTAAAGGATGAATTGCTAACTCGTTTTGGAATTAGAAGCGTAGTGTACGAGCGTGGAAAAGGACTGGTTTTAAACGGCGAAGTAACCAAATTTAAAGGTGTTTGTTTGCACCACGACTTGGGCCCCCTTGGAGCAGCCGTAAACAAAGCCGCTTTAAAACGCCAGCTTACCATTTTAAAAGACATGGGCTGCAATGCCATCCGCTCGTCTCACAACATGCCTTCGCACGAGCAGCTTGAATTGTGTGACGAAATGGGCTTTCTGTTTTTAGCTGAAAGTTTTGACGAATGGGCAAAAGCAAAAGTAGAAAATGGTTACAACCGCTTTTTTAACGACTGGGCCGAAAAAGATGTGGTAAATCTGGTTCGCGCCACACGAAATCACCCATGTATCGTAATGTGGAGTTCGGGTAACGAAGTACCCGACCAATGGGGAAACGAAGGTGTAAAACTTGCCAAATGGTTGCAGGATATTTTCCACCGCGAAGATCCAACACGCCCTGTTACCGTTGGAATGGACCAGGTAGCCAACACGCTTAAAAATGGTTTTGGTGCTATCATGGATATTCCGGGCTTAAATTACCGTTTGCCTTTGTACGACGAAGCTTACGAACGTTTTCCGCAGGGTTTTATTTTAGGTTCCGAAACCGCATCTACAGTGAGTTCTCGCGGAATCTATAAGTTTCCTGTTGAAGAGTTGAAACAAAAAACGTACGACGATTTCCAAAGTTCATCTTACGATATGGAAGCGTGTTACTGGTCGAATGTACCCGATGAAGATTTTGTATGGCAGGATGACTTCGATTGGGTGATCGGCGAATTTGTCTGGACAGGATTCGACTACCTTGGAGAACCAACACCTTACAACGAAGCATGGCCTTCGCGCAGTTCTTATTTTGGAATATGCGATTTGGCCGGTTTGCCAAAAGACCGTTTCTACCTGTACCGCAGTCGCTGGAATACCGAAAACGAAACCTTACATATTTTGCCGCACTGGAATTGGGAAGGCAGAGAAGGCGAAACCACACCTGTTTTTGTTTACACCAACTACAACAGTGCCGAGTTATTCGTGAACGGTGTTAGCCAGGGAGTTCAAACGAAAACAAAGGAGTTAAGCAAACAACACCGCTACCGCCTCATGTGGATGGATGTAAAATACGAACCGGGAACCCTGAAAGTGGTAGCTTTCGATGATGCAGGAAAACCTGTTGCCGAAAAAGAAATACACACCGCCGGGAAACCACATCACCTGAAATTATCAGCCGATCGGGAAAGCATTTCAGCCGATGGAAAAGACTTGAGTTACATCACCGTTTCAGTGGTCGACAAGGATGGTAATCTTTGTCCGAATGCCGACACTCAGTTAAACTTTTCTGTGTCGGGAGCTGGAACCTACAAGGTTGTTTGCAACGGCGATGCCACCTCGCTCGAAATGTTCCATTTACCAACCATGAAAGCATTTAGTGGTAAATTAGTGGTTACCGTACAAGCATCTGAAAAACCGGGAGAAATAAATCTGGCAGTAAAAGGCAAAGGCTTAAAAACCGGAAATATCGCAATACACTCGAAATAAATACATTTCGAAATACCCAAAGGATACCACCCGAAGTTATGACGGAACAGGATGGCATCCTTTGGTTTAATCTTTACTTTTGCTACTTTATTAAGTTCTATTAAAACCAAACTTTTATGAAAACATCATTCCTGCTTTTAACCCTGGCAATCGTTTTTCTTTTTTCGTGCCAAACAAAACAAAATGGCACAACCGGTAAAGCTGAAATACAAAAACCAAACATCATATACATTCTTGCCGATGACCTTGGTTACGCCGATTTAAGTTGTTACGGGCAAACACATTTCCAAACGCCCAACATCGACCACCTGGCAAAGGAAGGAATGATTTTTACCCAACACTATGCCGGATCAACAGTGTGTTCACCATCGCGCTCGGTTTTACTTACCGGACAACATACCGGGCACACTCCCATTCGTGGAAACAATCGTGATGAATGCGGGAACTGGCCCCTGCCAACCGAAACCGTTACAGTTGCTGAAATCCTTCAACAAAATGGATATACAACAGGTGCTTTTGGGAAATGGGGATTGGGATGTCCGAGTTCTACCGGTGATCCAAACAAACAGGGATTTGACGAATTTTTTGGGTACAACGATCAAACACTGGCACACAACTACTATCCCTATTTTTTAAACCACAACCAGGATACAATTTGGCTGGAAGGCAACGCCGGAAACGGACAAGGAACCTATGCTCCGATTCCAATTCATGAGCAGGCACTAAAATTTATGGATGACAACAAAGACAAACCCTTCTTTATGTATTATCCGTCTGTAATTCCGCATGCCGAGCTTTTTGCTCCTGAAGAATACCTGGAAAAATACCGTGGAAAATTTCTTCCTGAAAAAGAATACAAAGGAGACGACGAAGGATCACCCAGATACAAACTGGGCGGTTACGGTTCGCAACCTGAATCACATGCTGCTTTTGCTGCCATGATAAACCTTCTGGACGACCAGGTGGGTGAAATTGTAGCAAAACTGGAAGAACTTGGAATTGCCGACAATACACTTATCCTGTTTTCATCCGACAATGGCCCACACATTGAAGGAGGTGCCGATCCGGATTATTTTGGCAGCAACGGCCCTTTTCAGGGATACAAACGCGATTTGTACGAAGGTGGAATCAGGGAACCTATGATTGCCTGGTGGCCGGGAAAAATTGAAGCAGCTTCACAATCTGATCACGTATCTGCATTTTGGGATTTTTTACCCACTGTTACAGAAATTATTGGCGCAAAAAATCCTGAAAACATTGACGGAATTTCATTTTTACCAAGTTTGCTGGGAAAAGGAGAACAAGCAAAACACGATCATTTATACTGGGAATTTCATGAAAAAAACGGGCGATTGGCGCTGCGCAAAGACAACTGGAAATTGGTTCGTTACGACGTGTTTTCGCCAGAGAAAACAACAACAGAATTGTACGATCTGGGAAACGATCCTTCAGAACAAAACAACCTGGCTGGCGAACATCCGGAACTGGTAAAAGAGTTGCTTGAAATTATGAATAACTCCCGCACCGAAACGGAAGCTTTCCTATTTAAGTAAACTACTTTTTATAAAAAGACAGAACCACCTGTCAGTATTCGAAGGAACAGTCTTTATCACGAGTATACACCTTTGAAAGGGGCAATTCGAATTACATAAGTCAGAAAGCAAGTGGTAAAAGTCGCAGATCAGAACGTTTAGAAAAATACATATAAAGGCCGCGGCCTACAGAAATTTCGCTTATTTTTAAGGCTGAATAACAAATTAGAAGAAAATAGTATGACAGACAAGGTTTTTTTTGATAACAAAAAATACGAATGGGAAGAAGTAGCCCCGGGAGTTACCCGCCAAATAACCGGATACAATAACGATATAATGATGGTGCTTGTAAAGTTTGAAGAAGGTGCCATTGGATCTGCACACAGTCATCCGCATACGCAATCAACTTATGTTGAAAGTGGCGAATTTGAGGTACAAATGGGAGATAAATTTCAACTCCTTAAAAAAGGCGATTGTTTTATTGCACTTCCCGACGTAGTTCATGGAGTAGTCTGTAAATCAGCAGGTACACTCGTTGACGTCTTTAGCCCGGTTCGCGAAGATTTTCTGTAAAAAGTCACGAACTCAGGTGCTTTGCACCACTAACTTATAAAATGAAAATCAAACCAACATTAATCGCGGTATGGCTTTTTTTTACACTCGCACTTTTTTCGTGTCAGTTTAAAAACAATAAAAGCAAACCTGAAAAACCCAATGTCCTGTTTATTCTGGTTGACGATTTTGGGTATCGTGATTGTAGTGTAATGGGGAGCAACTATTACGAAACACCCAACATTGATCGGATTGCCCGGGAAGGGATGATTTTTACCGACGGTTATGCCACTTGCCAGGTTTGTAGCCCTTCGCGGGCAAGCATTTTATCGGGTAAATTTACCGCCCGGCATGGCATTACCGATTGGATTGGTGCAAAAACCGGGGAAGAATGGAGCCAAACAGGTCGCGCCACACAATTACTGCCTCCCGATTATGTGCATGCACTTCCCCTTGAATATACCACCTTACCCGAAGCTTTAAAAGAAGCCGGTTACAAGACTTTTTTTGCCGGAAAATGGCACCTTGGGGCAAAAGGCTCGTGGCCCGAAGATCATGGATTTGATATAAACAAAGGGGGCTGGGACGCAGGAAGCCCTGCAGGAGGCTATTTCTCACCCTTCAAAAATCCAAATCTGAAGGATGGTCCCGATGGCGAAAACCTGTCGATGCGTTTGGCCAACGAAACCGTTGAGTTTATTAAGAACAACAAAGACACCGCATTTTTTGCCTATCTCTCGTTTTACGCCGTTCATGGCCCCATTCAATCTACAAAGGAAAAATGGGCGAAATACCGCGATAAAGCGGAAGCCATGGGAATTTCAAGATACGGTTTTGAAATGGGTCATTTTCTACCCATCAGGCAAACGCAGGACAATCCGGTTTATGCCGGCTTGGTTGAAGCCATGGACGATGCAGTGGGCGTGGTTTTAAAAGCGTTGGAAGAAATGGGACTGGACGACAAAACCATAATTTGTTTTACGGGAGACAACGGTGGTGTTGCAGCCGGCGATTCGTATTCCACATCGAATTTGCCTTTACGCGCCGGAAAAGGCTACCAGTTTGAAGGTGGGATTCGCGAGCCCTTTTTTATTAAAGTCCCCGGGTTGAATGAGGGCGAAAAATGCAGCACTCCGGTTACCGGAACCGACTTTTACCCTACTATTTTGGAACTCGCCGGGATCGATTTAAAACCGGAAGAACACACCGACGGGATTAGTTTGGTACCGCTGTTAAAGGGCGATACAATTGCCGACCGACCACTTGTGTGGCATTATCCTCACTATGGAAATCAAGGCGGAGAACCGTCTTCAATCATTCGCGAAGGCGACTGGAAATTAATTCACTATTACGAAGATGGCCGCGAAGAACTGTATAACCTTAAAAACGATTTGGAAGAGGCAAATAATCTGGCACCTGAAAACAGCAAAAGGGTAAAACAAATGAGTATTAAACTGTTTGCTATGCTGAATGAAATGGGGGCCCGGTTTCCGGCAAAAGATCCGGCCTGGACTGCTGAGAAAGAGTTGCAGCATTTGGGATACGTGATTTCACAACAATTACCTGCTCTTGAAAAACAGCGCTTAAACTTCCTTTCAAAAGATTTTGACCCCGCTAACAACTGGTGGGGAAGTCAGGCGGTAAACGATTAAACTCTTTTTTATGAAAAACAAAACACTGCTCCTGCTTATTCTCTGCTGCACTATTTTTTCGTGCAGTATAAAAAAAAATAACAACCCAATTTCAGCCCCGGAAATATCTGATAATATTTATCAGTATTCCGTTTTTACAGCCCTTGCAAACAAAATTTACGACGGTACATTGTGTGTTGCGGATGTAAAAGAAAAGGGTGATATTGGTTTAGGTACTTTTAATGGTTTAAATGGAGAAATGATTGTTTGTGACGGAGTTGTATACCAGTGGCTTGCAAACGGAAGTGTTCGAACCCCTGCAGACTCGGAGTTAGTGCCTTTTACAGTGGTTACTTTTTTTGAAGCCGATAAAACAATTGAACTAGCAAACGCGGAAGACTACAAGCATTTAAAAACTTTTATAAGCTCTCAGCTTCCTTCGAAAAATATGCCTTACGCTTTTAAAGTTAAAGCCGATTTTGAATCGTTAAAATGTGGTAGCGCCGATAAACAGGAAAAACCTTATACAAAAACCTTAAGTGATGCATTAATCGACCGACCAACTTTTGATCTTAAAAACATAAAAGGCACCCTTGTTGGGTTTTGGTACCCCGAATACATTGGAAAAGTAAATGTGGCTGGATTCCATCTTCATTTTATTTCGGATGATAAAACACAGGCCGGCCATGTTATGGAATTTAAAGCTTCTAATCTGAAAATTGAAATTGACTTCTGTTCCGGTTTTGCGATTGAACTACCTGAAACCGATGCCTTTAAAACGGAAGATTTTGATTTGACCCAGGAGTACACCAACAAAAAATAACAAACAGAATTACAAACGAAATAAGCCAACATCATGAATTTTAAGAAACTTATTTTTGCTTCCTTTTTTATTGTTCTTTTTGGCACGAGCTATTCTCAGCAAACCGAAATCGTATTTCTATCAGGTACTGATGCCGCCAATACGGTTGACTGGGATTTTTACTGTACCGATGGCATGAACAGTGGCGAGTGGACAAAAATACCGGTTCCTTCAAACTGGGAGCTGCAAGGTTTTGGCACCTACAATTATGGCCACGACTGGAGCAACAAGGACATTAAACTGGGCAAAGAACACGGGCTCTACAAACACAGTTTTGAGGTTCCGGAATCGTGGAAAGGCAAAACCGTAAATATTGTTTTCGATGCTTCGATGACCGATACACAGGTAAAAATCAACGGAAAATTAGCAGGAGCAATCCACCAGGGTGCTTTTTATCGTTTTAAGTACGACATTTCAAAGCTGTTAAAATACGGAAAAGAAAATCTGCTGGAAGTTGATGTGGCTAAACATTCGGAAAACGAATCGGTCAACCGTGCCGAACGACAAGCCGACTTTTGGATATTTGGTGGTATTTTTCGCCCTGTATTTCTGGAAGCTCTGCCCAAAACACATATGAACCGAACCGCAATCGACGCCAAAGCCGATGGTTCATTTAACACCCTCATCGTCCTAAACCAATCAAAAGGAAATTACTCTGTTTCTGTTGAGTTGTTTGATCTGTTGGGTAATAAAATGGGTAAAACCATTAGCGCTGAAATCGAAAAAGGAACAACTGAAACCTTTGTTTCGGGTAAATTTGAAAACATAAAATCGTGGAATCCGGAGTGGCCAACTTTGTACGATATGAAAATCATTCTGAAACAGAATGAGCTTGTTTTACACACCACAAGCGAACGAATTGGATTCAGAACGGTTGAATTAAGAAAACACGATGGTTTTTACATCAACAACGAAAAAGTGGTGTTTAAAGGTGTAAACCGTCATTCGTTCTGGCCCGAAACAGGACGCTGTTTAAGCGAAGAAAACATCCTCGAAGACATTCGTTTAATCAAAGAAATGAATATGAACGCAGTACGTTGTTCGCATTACGTTCCTGACAAGCGATTTCTGGAATTGTGCGATTCGATGGGACTTTTTGTACTCGACGAAGTTACCGGATGGCAAGATGGTTACGACACCATTGTTGGTCCAAAAGTAATTAAAGAAACTGTTCTGAAAGATGAAAATCATCCGAGTGTTGTAATCTGGGATCATGGCAACGAAGGAGGCTGGCTGTTCGAAAACGAAAAATGGCTGCAGTACTGGGACATTCAGAAACGACCGGTAATTTGCCCCTGGCTTTTGCACAACGGAGTTGACACCCATCATTATCCGGAATACAACCAGGCAATTGCCCGTAACATTTTTGGAAACGATCCGTTTATGCCAACCGAATTTTTACATGGTTTATACGATGGCGGGCATGGTGCCGGATTAGAAGAATTTTGGAAAAGTTATGAGTCTTCTCCCCTGTTGGCCGGAGGTTTTTTATGGGTGCTGGCCGATGAAGCGATCCTCCGAACCGACAAGCAGGGTACCGTTTACGACTCCGATGGAAATCATGCTCCCGATGGTATTTTGGGCCCGCATCACGAAAAAGAAGGCAGTTTTTACACCATAAAAGAAATTTGGTCGCCGGTTCAGGTAGAACCACTCACCGTTAATAAAAAATGGAACGGCACACTATTTCTTAAAAACAAATTCATTTATACCAATTTAAAAGCGTGTGTATTTACCTGGAAAGCCATAAAAACGGAAGTTGGCAGTACGCACAAAACAACAACAGGATCAGGAATTGTGGCAAGTCCTGATGCGCAACCGGGCGAAACAGCCAGGATTCAAATCGCGTTAAACGACGCTTTAAAAGATGCAGACATTTTTGAATTTAAAGCTGTAAATCACGAAGGTTATGAGCTTTATATCTGGAGTTGGCCGGTGATTCAACCTTCGGAAAAAGCCGGAAAATATGTCGCCAAAAATCCGGAGCAGTCAGAAATAAAGATAACGGAAAATACCAGCTCGGTTACTGCAAGTACATCCGGCATCGAAATTTCTTTCAATAAAAATAACGGAACAATTCTTTCGGTAAAAAATGAAACCGGATTTGTCTCATTTAACGGTGGCCCCGTTCCAGTTGGTATTGAAACACAAGTAACCGGTACCTTTTGGGAAGTGAACAAAAATGGGGAGTTTTATTTTGAAACCAATTATTCGGGTTATCCGCATAAAACAATTTGGACACTTCACGAAAATGGCTTGCTAAACCTTGAAGCCGGTGCACTTACCGAAAATTTAAATGATATTGACTTTCTTGGTTTATCGTTTTCTTACCCCGAAGAAAAAGTAAAAGGGATTAAATGGATGGGTAAAGGCCCGTATCGTGTATGGAAAAACCGTTTAAAAGGGAGCAACATAAATATTTGGGAAAAAGAATACAACAACACCATAACCGGCGAAAGTTTTAATGATCTGATTTATCCCGAATTTAAAGGCTACCATGGCAATTTGTATTGGGCAAAACTCGAAACAACAGAATCCGATTTTACCATCATTTCAGAAACCCCAAACCTGTTTTTCCGTTTATTCACACCCGAAAAACCACAACATGTTCAGGGAGGAGTTTACCCACCTTTCCCTGCCGGAAACATTTCATTTTTGTATGAGATTCCTGCCATAGGTACTAAGTTTAAAAGTGCCGATAAACTGGGACCTCAAAGCCAAAAAGGAATTTACCACGGTCGATACGGTGACAAAAGTTACCCCATTAAACTGTGGTTCGATTTCAAAAAACAGGAATAAGTTATAGGTATCTATAGCTAATCTATCGTCATTAGTTACATTGGGAAGAGTTGCCACAACAAGCGCAACAATTTGTATATTTAAGCAGCAAGTAAAAGAATATTTTAATTTAAACCATAAACCATGAAGCGAAGAAATTTTATAAAAAACGCAACAGTAAGTGGAGTTGCCCTTACAGGAATAGGCAGTGTATTAAACGCAACTGCATCTGAATCAAAAATTTCCAATTCAGCCAAATTTAAACTCAAATATGCTCCGGGTTTGGGAACTTTCCGCGAACATGTTGGAGACGATCCGATTGAAAACATTAAGTTTATTGCCGATCAGGGATTCACTGCCGTTTTTGATAACGGATTAATGGGCAGAACTCCTGAGATGCAGGAAAAAATTGGAAGCGAATTGGCAAGGCTTGGTCTTGATTTAGGTCCTTTTATTGTTTATGCCCACCACGGTGCGAAATACATGGTAACCGACGATCCGGAAGTAACTAAAATGCTGGTTGGTAAAACTACTGAAGCACTTGAGGTACAAAAAAGAACAGGAGCAAAAACCGGATTGATAACTCCGGGTATTTACGATGAAAAAATGGATTGGGACTACCAAACCATAAATGTGGTGAACCACATGCGTGCCTGCTGCGATGTAGCCGGCAAATCGGGCCTTGATCTGGTATTGGAACCATTGAACCACCAGGTTGATCATCCTCGCTTATTTCTTACCAAAATGGCGCAGGCAAAACTAATTTGTGTGGCAGTAAATCACCCCAGCTGTAAAATTGTTGACGATATGTACCATCAGCAAATTACCGAAGGCAACCTGATTATGAATATGGATTTGTGTTGGGATTACATTGGAGCATTCCACATCGGCGATAATCCGGGAAGAAAAGAACCTACCACGGGAGAAATCAATTACCAGAATATTTTTCAGCACATCTACAAAAAAGGATACAAGGGTACTTTGTGTTGCGAACACGGTAAAAGTTTGAAAGGAAAAGAAGGTGAATTGGCTTTTATTGAAGCCTACCGAAAAGTAGATGCATTTGAAGTATAAGTATACAAAATAAAAAAGGTGGCCCTTGGGTCACCTTTCATGCATTTAGTTTCATCTTATCAGGAGGGAGGGTTGATAGTTTAAAGCGGCAATAAAACCGAACTTAAGAACTATCAAGTATCTTTTAAAATCAATTTACAAGTTGAAATTGCTCATTCTTTAACTTCACTGTGAATGTCGATAATCCTTATAAATTCGTACGTACAAATCGTAAAATATTATCTCAAATTGTAAAAAATCATTAAAAGCCATATTTATTAGTATTTTCGTATTGAGCTAACATTATGTATCACTATGATTAAAGCCATAGCTTTACTTACGCCCATTTATGTTTCATTTTTTTGGTGTTCGGTATTTATATTCAGCCAAAAAGAACAGAGACATCCTAAAAATTACCTTGGCTATTTAATGCTGATGGCATTGCTGCTTTATATCTCTCACGCCATTTTTTTCAACAACCTGTACATTGTTTATTCCTATATCGAAAGTATCTATTTCTTCTCAATGCTTTCCATGTATCCGCTTTATTACATTTATATTTTATTACGCTCAGGTAAAAGTATAAGTGTAAAATCGCAGCTTAAACATTTTCTGCCAGCTATTATCCTGTTTACTTTATCACTTACAAGTACTTTTTTGATTTCAAGTGATGACCGTATTTTGTATGTGAAAGACATTTTAATGGATAAAAACCTGAAAGTTCTGAATATGTACTCGCTAACCGGGCTAAAAGGTATATTCTTTTTTACCGCACGTTTAATTTTAGTTGTTCAAGTTATTTTTTATGCTTCCAGCGGAATTAAAACAGCAAACGAGTTCAATAAAAAGGTAGCCAACTATTACTCAAATATTGAAGGCAGAACCTTGCAATGGGTTAGGGATCTCAATATCGCAATACTGATTGTTGCTGTGGCAAGCATAAGTTTCTCCTTCATTGGACGAAGCTATTTTTCCAAACATGAAATATCTCTTCTGATACCCTCATTTATTTTTAGTTCGGTTCTGTTTTATATTGGCTTTAAAGGCAACCAACAAACCGATCAATTGGAAAAGATGATCGAAGAGAATGACAATCAGGAGGAATTTGCAGCTATTAAATCGGAACACGAAGAAAAGCTTAAAAGTCAAATTATTAAACAGTTTGAAATGGATAAGGTGCATACAAATCCGGATTTACGCATTACCACCATTTCTGAGAAATTAGGGACAAACCGCACCTACATTTCGCGCCTGATAAATGAGGAGTTTGGAATGAACTTTAACGAGTTTGTAAATAAATACAGGTTAACTGAAGCAAAGGAATTGTTGTGTTCAAAAAACCACAATATTTATACCATGGAGCACATTGCCGAAATGGCCGGATTTGGCTCTGCAGCTTCATTTTCACGCGTTTTTAAAGAATCCGAAGGTCTTACCCCCGGAAACTACAGAAATAAGATGCAAAACAATTCACACAACACAAACGATGAAAAAAAAGAAATCTCCTCTGACAGGTAAAATTATTATCGGTTCGGTTTCGGCAATTTTTTTTCTTTATGGTTTATTTTTGAGTGTTTTATGGTTGGGGGGTACACAAACTCAGGCCAGAGTTATGCATTTTCGCAGAGAGCTTCAGGAGCGGGACGAAACCATTCGAAATAAATACACCTACGTTTACGATTACGAATTTTCGGTTGCAGGTAAATTGTATTCGGGGCACTCGAAAAAAGTACAAGGCCCGGTATTTTTAAAAAATGATGGCAACAGTTTTATCGCTGTCCATTACCTGTCGTGTTGCCCTGTGTTAAATTGCCCCAAAGATGATTTTAAACCCTGGTACAAAATCCTGATTTATTACACAGTTAGCGCCGTGCTGGGCTTTTTTATGGTTAAGATAAAATAAGATACCTTATTTAGATTGCAGGTATTTAACCTTTAAAGCTACCAGCCTGTCAGACAGCTCCTGCCCCTCGGGTGTAAATATCAACATTTTGTCCTTTTTAATGGTTAGTTGATAGGCCTTTTCGCATTCATCCAAAGCTTGTTTTATATCTCCCTTTTCTTCCAGCACTTTGCTCATTAAATCGTGGGCTTCCGGTAATTCATTTGCAATTTTAACCGCTTCCTGTGCATCAAACTCAGCTTCGGCGGTTTGTTTCAATCCTAAATAAGCCATGCCCCTTTTTGAAAGAGAATAGGCATAATCCCTTTCCGAGATCTTACCTTTTGCCAGCGTCAATCCTTTATTTAGGTCTGTTAATGCAGCTGCACTGTTCCCTTCCAATTGAGCAAGTTCGCCGCGAAACAACAAACCACGAATGTTGTTTTCATCAAGTACCATCAGCTCATCCAAATAAGCTCTCGATTTTTGCATCCAGTCCATTTTAGCTGCGGTGCGGGCTTGTAAATAATAAGCGCTTGCCTTTTTTTCAGCATCCGAAAAAGCAAAGTTGGCACGTCTTGCCAATCTTAATGCCTGATCCATATCGCCACTGTTGTAAGCTTGCCTGGCTTTGGTAAGTTCGGTTTCTGCATCGATGTAGAAAATGCTAAATACTGCAATTACAGCCGCAATCAGGAAGCTTACTATTCGTACAAATTTTATCATGACTTTGTTTTTTTAGAAGTTAGCGGCATTGAAACCAAAATAAAAAAGAACATAAAAAACAGATCGATAGCACTTAACAAGATCCAGAATCCACCATTAATTCCTTCGGAAAATGTGCGATGAACCACACCGGCGGTTGAAAAAATAGCAAATACCGATTCGCTTGTGTCGCCATTCCACACACGAATAAACCACATAAACGGATCGAAAACAGGCTGCGCCATACCAAAACCAAGTGCCTGTGCCAATAAAAAGAACACAAAAAGCAAAAGAGCAGTTTTAAACCTTATATTGGAAAGTGCTTCCAGTTGATTTTTAGCTGTATTTTTAACGAAAAAGGGTATTAACAATCCCGCAATTACTCCCTGAATAAGTACATAATAACCAATCCAGTAACGCACCCAGCCAAAAGCAACTCCAATTACAACAGCAATTAAAATCCACTTTATAAAATCGTTAAAAGCAATTGAATCCGAACGCACCGGAGCTTTGTTTTCTTTTGCCGAAACAGCTGTACTTTGGGGTGCACCACAATGCTGACAAAATTTATCGCCGGGCTGAATTGGTTTTTTACAGGTACTACATTTTGATAAATTCATCTGATTAAAATTGGTTGTTTTCTATCGTTAAAAAAAAGGAACTTGCCTGAATTTTAATTCCTAACACTTGAGTTTAAATTTTATTTCAATAAAGGACAGCCGCAATTCCGGCATACATCTTCTTCAATATCATGTAAAAATGCACAGGCATTACAAAATACAATTGTGTCGCCTGATTTGTCGAATTTTTCATACGAATTTAATCCGCCATGATGCCTAAGTTTGTCGCCTGTTTTAAAATAATTATACACCGTTTCATCATCTTCGTCGCGTATTTCGTATACTTTACCATTTTCGCTCTTTATAAAAACAGTAAAAATATATCGTTCCGCATCACGTCTTCCGGAACCAATGTCTTTTCTTGTTTTTGTAATTTTTTTGTCGATAACCACGCCGTCCCACGAACGATTGTTGGAGTTTGATCGGCCTGAAATAAATCCAATCACAATAAACATCAAGCCAACTCCCAAGCCAATTTGAAGTGCCTCCGGATTATCCATTTCATTGCTTAAGGCCCCATAAAGAAAAAATCCGCCAATGGCTATAACAGCAATAATCAACGAAAACTGAAACTTCCAGTTCCTGGTGTTTTGCAAATACTTGTCAAATGCCTGGTCGTGTATTTTATTTGAATACGACATATTTTAATTGAAAAAGACATTGAGCTACAACATTATTGTTTCCATACATGATTCAAGGTAAATCTGCGGCTCATACACGGATCCTGAATGTTTAGAAAACGGAGTTCTCCATCTTCAATAACAAATGGAAAGGTAGCTTCAACATCACCACATTCACTGTTTGGTCCGGTAAGTTTTAAAGTGCTGCCAAACACCGAATATTTTCCGTTTAATGGTTTTTGGTCACCGTTCATTTTATCTTCAAAAGTCCAGGTGCCGTTGTTTTTAAATGTCCAGTAGAAATAACCTGTTTGTTCAAATCCAAACCTCCAGGTTCCTACCAAAATATTGGTGTGTATTACTCCTTTTTGATGTGTACTTGTTTGTGCAGCATACGACGAGTTGAGCACTGCACCTTCATACCCATCTCGTGTAAAAGTTGAAGACGTTGCATTTCGGTAAATACTTTCCCATTTGTTTTCTTTTAACCTGATAATTTTTCTATCCTTATCCAGTTCAATCAACGATGTTTTGTCGTCCTTAATCATTTGATCGATTTGATAGCCCAGCTTTTTCTGTTTGGCCAATTCTATAAAACGGTTTTTTAAATCTTTTGCATTTCCAATTTTTCCATTCGTAAAACCATCAACAATATTTACATCAAAAAAGGTATTTACAAACTCCATCGACAACGAAACAGCAGCGTTTCCGCCCGGAATTAAGATTTGCAATTGCCGTTCGCCAACTTCCACCTGCAACTGGTTTATGATTTTAATTTTCTGCTCGAGTGTTTGGTGTTGCATTTTTAAATTGTAATCCGACCATTCTTTTATGTTGTCTTTACACTGCTCGAAGTTGTTTTCCATTAATTCCTGAAGTGGGATATCTCCCTCTGGATACGCCCATGGCTGACCATATTCCTTTAAGGTTTTTGCGCTTCTTTCGATTAAACGCAACCGTTCCGTTTCATCCATTTCAGGATCACTTAATGCCTGTTCCAATTCACCCTGGGCTTCTAAAACCCACTGCGTTTCTTGTTCGCTTAATACTTTTTGTGCGTTAGAGGTATAATTTGAAAAGACCAAACCAACCAGCGCAAAACTCAAAAAAATTATTTTTTTCATCGTTATCCTTTATTTAGACTTTGGACCTTATAATCAATGTTTCGAACGATACTGATCAGCGTATTAAAGTAGTTATCAACCGGAGCAATCAGCACTTTCCCGGTACCGGTAAACGTATTTACCAAACCTTCTCCCGAAATAACCGTTGAGAAAATACCACGTGTTGCTTTTGCCACTTTTAGTTCCACTCCGGAAGTTCGGGCAACTGTAAACCGCCCGTCAACAACCAGTTTATCATTTACCAATTCAATTTCTTCCAAAGGACCTGCCGAAACAATTACCACTTTTCCGGTACCGGCAACCACTGTTTGAAACCATTTTTCGCCCGAAAACAATGCGCTTATTGCCCGGTTGGTATAAGCTCCTATTTCTACCTCAAGTTCCGAAGCATAATAAGCTCCCTGATCCAGAATCCATTCATCGTTTTGCAGTTCGAGTATGGTAAATTCGCCAAACGAAGGTTGCATAAATACGGTTCCTGTTCCCGAAATTACCGGCTTAATTATCTTCTCTTTGGTAATCATCGATTTAAACATTTTTCCTACCCCTGGAACATTCGATTCCAGTTCCAGATTTCCCTGCATGTAATGCATGGCACCGGCCTCGTACCGGAACGAAGCATTTTCAAGTTCCACTTTTACCATGTTTAAACGCTCGCGATTTACCACATCAAAAGTTACTTTCCCGGCAGGGGTATTTACAGCCGATGTTTGTTTACCCGTCACCGGAGTTCCGCAACCGCCGCAAAACGCAGCCTCCGCATTAATTTCATTTCCACAATTTGAACAGAATGCCATAATTTTATTTATTTATTTCGAATATTACTTCATCTTCAATAATCTTGGCCAGATTATCAGGTAATCCTGAAAAACGCTGTGAGCCTTCTTTTAGCTGGGCCGAAATAACATAAGGAGCATCCATTTTTCGGGTGTCTCGTTTTATATAAACGTCATAATCGGCAGAAATGGCAAAGCTGTATGCCCTGTTCGTTATGGTTTTTCCAGAGCCTTTATACATTTCTTCCTTATCTGAATAGCTTCCGTTACTATTGTATTTCATGGTTCCCACCTTAATTCCGTTGCTTGATCCTCCTCCTTTTTCCATGTAATCAAACATGGCCTTCATATCGTCTATTTGCCCTTGTAACGAAACGTTTCCGAGCGTTAGCATTCTTCCATTATTTGAGTTAAAACCACTTCTGTCATAACCCCGTTTAAATACATACCCCGGAATATTCGTATTAAATACTCCTTCTCCGGAAACGGTAAAATTGACATCCCGGAAATAGAGCAGCCATTGAAGCGGATCATTGAGTCTGTCACTCGAAGGATCGGGCATTTCTTCGGCTGTCTTTTTAGCTTTGCTGCTTAATCCGAAGGCTCCAATATTTGACTGTAAATTGTCGGAACAAACAATAACTCCACCAAATTCAATTTCGGCAAATATTTCCTTTTTTGAAGCCGGTACCCGGCCTGAAAATTGCCCGTTCTTCGCCTGAATTCGCGCCAAAGTATTTTGCGAATTGTCTTTTATCTCCACAAGTCCATTATACTTGATGGTTTTTTTATACTCTTCATCGGTAGTATGTTTCACAAATCCAGTTACATTGCCATCTTCATCAATATCAGTTATTTTCACTGTTAGTTCAGGAATATAAAGTTTCATCACATTTATGCCAGCTTCAACAATGGTTGGAACCAGTACTTTTGCCTGCGACTGAATGCACTTTCCATCGATGTATGGGGCGGTAGTACGACCAATATTCCAGACTGAAAAAATCCATTTGTCAGTACAATGAAAAACCTGGTTTTCTCCAACCTGGCTGTCATAATATTCATCTTCGTAAACCATGTTTTGAAGTTTCGGAGAAGCATAAACATAGTTAGGATGAGCAATTTGTTTTACATCTCTTAGTTTTTTACTATCTCCTGAAATGGTTTCATTGGAGAAGAAATTTTCGTTGGTAAAAACAGCCAGTTCGTGCGCTATTTTTCGTGCTGTTTCTGATTTAACAAATGCTTTTCTCTGCTCTTCAGGAATTTTTCCTGTGTTAAACAATCTAACATCCGTGGCTTCAATGTATTCTTCATACGGATCAACATTCCCCAAAGGATGTGCGTCGTTACGAACATGTGGCGGACAACCATTATCGGCAATCATGTGTAAGGTTTCTCCCAGACACCTCCAGGCTTTTGCCATGTAGTTATCCCGTTTCTCCGGATTTATTTCTTCCAGAGCTGCTTTCATATACTTTTTGCCATTTTCCCACGAATAATTTTGTTCGAACACACCTGTTCCTGCTTTGTCTCCAAGTGCCCAGTCAACTCCGTTTATTTCCGGATTTATCAGGTATGATTGAAGTTTTAGCATGGCTGCGTTATTTACTTCGTCGGTTAAATACCTGTCGTTTTCGTTTCGGGTAGGATCGTAAAAATGCCTGAGGCTTGCGTGAATTTCCGGAACATCTGCAGAAAATCCGCCATGTTGTATCCACCCTTGTGCTGTAAATGCTCCTTCTTTTTCTTCGTAGGTCGATGAAATTGGCATCGCTCCTTCAAGCATGGTTTTTACCATATCGTCAGCCATAGATTTTTGATCGGCTGTAAAACCGGAGTAGTCATTGGGATGAAACAATCCTGATTTAGAAATATAATTTCCCTTGTACTTTTTAATATTCAAATGAAACTTGTAGTTTTTAAAACGGGGAGGATTATAATCGAACATTACATACCTTTTTGCAAATCCTTCCACAATCATTTCATTTATATGCGGGTGACTTTTTTTATTTCCGTAGCTCGATAACAGAAGTGCAACAATTACCAATAAAAGATACCGTATAGGTGTAGTTAATATTTTCATTTTGTCGGGTATTAAAAACGAACTAATTTCCATGATCCATCGGGTTGAAAAGCAAAAGCTGCAGAGTATTTCTCGCCTGAACCGGCAGAAAACTCATATACTTTGTACGCTTCGGTTGAGCTTATCAGTTTTCGCTTTTTGAAAGCTCCTGCATAATCTTTCATGTGAGGTTGAATCTGCTCAAACACACCACTATACTGACTTTGTGCACTTTCAGAAAGTTGTTGTTTTAATAAAGTTATGTCAGCTTTTTCAAAAGCTTCTTCTACTGATTTTGCCGCTTTTTTAATTGCTTTATCTTCCTGAAAGTTTGTTGTAGAAATCGCTTTTGAATCAACGCTTCTGTTTTCCGGCAAATGACTCTCATCTCCCGGCTCAATGTCAACAATACCGGGAATGTTGGTATCGGTCAGACCATCGTTCTTTGCAGCATTGTATTCTTGTGCAGTATTCGTTTTTGCTCCGTCGTCTTCTATAAAAAACACATTAACAACTACAATAATTAAGGCCGATACCGCCACAATGGAAATCAGAATAAACAGCGTTCGAAAGAAACATCCAACCGGGCTCCTCTTTTTATTCTTTGGTGGACGTTTTGTTGGGGCATTCGCACGTTTCGCTGTCGGTGCCTGTTTCATTTGAACAGGCGCTTTAGTTGCGGCTTTTATAATTTTTCGGCCTTCAGGAGTGCGATCTTCTTCTTTGGGTTTTGGTTCAGATTTCGTTTTATCCTGAACCTTTTTCTCCGTGTTTTTTACAACCGGAGTGCCACAATCCGAACAAAACTTTTCGTTCTCTCCAAGTTCTTTTCCACAGTTGGAACACTGCGGAGTACCTGAAATTTGCTCTTTACCACACGAACTGCAAAATTTTGCTCCTGTAGTTATCTCTTTACCACAACTTGTACAAAACGGCATATTTTATAGTATTAGGCGTTAATCATCGTCATCTGCCACATCGCTGTACTGGTCGTCGTCCCAGTCGTATTTATTTCCCTTTTTACCTCGCATAAAAAGCCAACCAACAAAAAAGAATACAGCCATAAAAGCGGTTCCCATGGCGGCGTCTTTCAATTTCGTACCTGCATCGGGATCAACCTGAAACCACACAATTAAAGCAACAACAGCGAGAAGCACCAGTGCGATTATTAGTTTTCTGAAAATCTTCCATCCCCGCGAAGTTTTTCCTTTTACCATGGTACCTGTGTAATTGCCTTTTGACACGATTTTATGGGCATTTTCTGAAGGGATTTTATTCTGTGCTTCAGTATTTAGCTCACCAAGAGAATTACCACATTTTTCGCAAAATGCAGCACCTTGTTTGTTTTGGTGATTGCAACTTTTACAACTTACAACATCAGAAGATATTTTGTGGAGAGGTGCTCCACAAACCGGACAGAATTTATCCGTTACGCTCACCATATTGTGGCACTTAGGGCATTTATTGGTACTCATTTAACGGTACAATTAGTTGATGAAATAAAGATAAAAACAATTGCCAATTCTTCCTAGTAAGAAGCTTATGTTAGATCTAAATTTAGACTCTTTATAAACTTGTTTCCTGATCAGCCGCCAATTTTTGTTCTCTGCCAACTAATACTTCGCTTTATGCATTATAGGGTACAATTTGAACTGTTACCTTATTACAGAAGCTAAACCTGCCGTCATTACAGCAGAAATACCGCCTACGTTTTGTTGTTGCGCCACTTGATTGCAGCACAAGAAAAACGAAAATCCTAAAAAATAAAAGAGGATCTTTTTTGATAAAAGAAATCAGGAAAATTCTTTAATATTCACAACCTGAGGCTGATCTGGCTTCGATTAATAATTTATTGGTAACAGCCTGCATCTGTGCTCGTAATACGTCGTAATCATTAATGGAAATATCGATACCGGCTGCTGCCGAAGCACAAGCACTTGCCACAATGGTGTTGATTGCGGTACTACAATCATCTCCGTTGCAATCGTACTGAGTTCCGTTGTAAATCCAGTAACAATCCTGATCGGTACAACAGGATGTAGCTTCAATGGCCGATGCATCGGGACATGTTGCTCCCGGATTATTACAAAATTCTTCTGATCCGGTTTCGGTACACGAAGCCAGTATAAATATTCCGAGTATAAAGGTTGCGATTAGTTTTGCTTTCATAATTTGATTGTTATCCTTATAAATTAAATTCTTTTGCGAGTAATTTTTCAAAGTTAATAAATGATATAAAACCACTGTACGCATTTTTATTCAAAACAAATGTTGGAGTTCCTGTAAATTTATTCTCCCGGAATTCACTCACATTTAAACGAAGATACTCATATTCGTTATTTTGCAAAATACATTCTGCAATTTCGGAATTATCTTGCATAATATCGTCAAGTAGCGCCGAAAAATCATCGGTAAAAACAACTGCCGGATTTACCAACAATAACTCATGAAATTTTTCGTAAACTCCGAACTGACCGATACAACTGGCCGCCTGTAGCGACTGTAAAACCTGAGGGTTTTCTTCAAAATCGAGCCACTTTACAACCAGCTTTATTTTGCCCTTGTCTAAATAATTGGTTTTTAACCCGGGGTAAGTTCTTGAAAAAAAATAACGGCAGTAATCGCAATTGTAACTTGCAAATAAAAAAACGGTGTTCGGTGCTGCATTGTCGCCAAAAATAACATCGCCGGTTTTTTGTATTACCTCATTTTGTACTTGAATTGAAGTTTTTGAGGTCTTTGATTTACATCCGCTTAAACTCCATAAACCCAACAATAAAAATCCGAAAAGCAAATGTTTCAACATACTATTGTTCCGTGTCATATTTTACTAAAGTGGGGTGAAAACGCATATCAACCATTTGTTTCTGCAAATTTACTTTTGCTTTCATATTCGCCCGGTCTTGTTTTTTATCAAAGCCTGCCTTTTCTTTCCCGTTCTCCGATTTCGAAACCAGATAAATCGAAGTCCTGCCCTTGGTGAGTGTTTTTTCATCTGCTTCCACATCTTCGCCAAAACCGTTGTCTTGTGCCTGTTTACGAAGATTTGCTTTTGATTTGCTCGAAAGTACTTCTCCCAAAAACATACGAATGTGGTAGTCGTAATCTTCGCCAAAACTGTACATTCCTAAAAACATGGCATCAAACGAGCTTGATTTTATTTCGGTACGCGGAATGTACACCTCGCGGTTGAATAGAAAAACACTGCTGTTTAGGGTACTGAAGTACAGCCGGTCCATGTTTTTAAGACCAATTCCCGGTATTTTCTCCACTTCCATAATCGGTTTTACATTGATCAGAGCTCCGTTTTCCAGAGTTAAATCGCCATTTAGTAACAGCGAGTTATAAACCGGTTCGAAATTTTTCATCACAATTTTACCATCCATTTTGGTTGAACCCAGCCCCTGCACATTTTCGGGCTTCACATCTTCATAGGTAATGTATTCGCTAAATGCTCCTATCATTTTCGAGATGTTCATTTTTTCCACATCCGTTTTAAAGTATATTTCTATCAGTTCGTCGGGTAACATTTCAATTTTTACAGATGAAAGTGAGGTTCCGTCAAAAGCGTCAACACATAGACTATCAAAGACATACGAACTGCTTTTCAGCAAAAACTTTGTATCGATGTGCTCAAACAAGGCATCGCCGTATTTAATACTATTGGCTTTAAATTTACCTTTAATCTTGTAGGTGAAATTCAGCGGTTCGGCTTCCAGTTCCTCCACTCTTGATGTATCCAGTTCCATAAATTGCTCCAAAAATGCATAATCCAAATCACCAACTCCAAACGAACCGGTAACCGAAAGTTCCTTTGCCTGGTTTTGTAAAACAGCTGAATACGCATTTAATACGGTTGTTTCACTCATGTCGAATTGTTGCCCCATATAATTCAGTCCGAGCTTTTTAATTTCAAATGTGTCGGCGTGGTAGTTCAGCTGTCCCGTTAACTGACTTACACTCATTGTTGAAGCAGGCATGTCGGCGGTAACATCATTGAAGCCGGCACTAAAAGTGCTCTTTTCAAAAAGTAATTCGTATAGGTTATCGCTAATTGAATCGGGATTTAACCGGGCTGCCGAACTGAATGTTGCCGACACGGTTCCTGCCATGGAATTTATAAGCGAATCGGGTAAAAACTGTTGCATTTCCTGTAAATCAACATACGCCTGCCCGGAGACAGAATATTCCGGATTCATTGGATATTTAATCGATCCGCTCAATTCGAAAGCACTTTTTTCGAAAGCTGCCTTAAATCCGTTAAACTCAATGTCAAGCGAATCCGGTTTTGTCGGGTCGCCGGTAATTAGAGCACCGGAGTTTTTTATGCGGAGCTTGTACAAAGGCACAAAAGCGGTAACATCGTTTAGTTTTATTTCGTTTGGCAGATACTCCATTTTACCGGTTAAACTGTCAACCGACATTGAACTATCAACTACCGCCTTAATATTCTGAAATTGAGCACTTGCTTTTGAATTTTTGAGCACCGAGTGAATAAATGCATCAGAAATGGAATCGGGCAAAATGCCTTTTGTGCTAAACACTGCGTTTACTCTTCCGCCTATCGACTGCAACAATGTATCCGGGACATAATCAGCAAACTCACCAAGATCTATATTGATCGTAGACTTTATCTGGTAGGCCGGTTTATCCAGATTGTTTACGTTGCCTGACAAGCTAACTTTACTTTTTTCAGTACGAAAACTCATTGTACTGATGTCGAGCCTGGTGGAGGAATTGTTTTGATTTGTTCCGTTGGTCGCCATTCCCTTACACTCAACCTGTTTTAGCACCGGATAATCTTCGTAATGAAGCAAACCGTCGGAAAAATCGAAAGTGGCAGTTACAGCAGGCATTATCGAATCGGATATAAATCCGGAGATGTTTGCTTCGGCAACCAAAATTCCGGAGAAGTCAGTTACTCCATATTCTTTCAATAAGTTTTCAGGAAGGTACTTTAACAAGCTTCCCAGATCCAATCTTTGGGCTTTTAAAACCACATCGGTCAACGTACTGTCGCTTAAATTAAACTTCCCTGCAAGCGAAAAAAGTGCATCCTCATCAACGGCTACATCAGCATTTTCAATGCTTAGCAAATTATCATTGTATGCCATTTTAAAGTCCATAACAGTTTTTTGCATCCGATACAAATTTGTAGTCCCGAAAGTACAATTCGTCAAAATGGCTGCACCTTCTGCTTTTCCCTTGTAATCGTCGTTGTCGATTAATCCCGATAAATTAAGCTCTTCCAAAAACAGATTTGCCGATGCTTTTTGTTGGCTGTCTTTGTAATGGCAGGTAAAGTTTTGAATGTTAAATTCTTTTATATCCAAAAATATATTGTTGTCTGATGTATCAATTACAGCTTTCTGCGTGGTATCGTTCAAAAAATTGATGTTGCTTATTCCGGCTGTGTCAAGCGAATAAAAAACTTCGGCATTGTCCATCTCAACCACTTTAACTTCAAAAATGCTTTTTAGCAAGGGTTTCGACGCCACCGAAATAAATAAACGTTCGGCATAAAATAAAGTGTCCGACTCAAAATCACCGTTGGTTTCAGGCGAACTCACCAATAAATTTGTACATCGGATGGTCGCATACGGAAAATTATGCACCAGGGTAAAATCAATTTCATCGGCACGAATTGGAATATCGGTGGTCTTACTCACCTGCTCGAGTGCCAGTTTTACAATCTTTTTTTCGGCCAAAGCTGCAACAACAATCAGCACGACCAAAACAAAAATGAACGTTACTAAAGTGTACAATACTACTTTGCCTAATTTTTTCATGACGTATCTTTCAAACTATAAATGCAACAAATTTATCAGCATTAATTCTGATTCAGACTAAAGTACGTAAAATTTTAATTTCATAGAAAACTGAACTGCTTTTAACAGAATACTCTTTGCACGAAAATAGCTTAAAATTATAGAGATGGGAATTAACGTATATGGAATACACGCATATAAAATTTAACACACTGTTGAAGTAGTGCAAGTTACACATTAGAATGTCGATTGCCTACAACAAAGTATAAACTTCAGCAGTTTCATGGCCTGATTTCGTTTAAGTCATTCCGGATTAATATTGGAATCTTCTTTGTACTAATAGAGATGCTGAAATATATTCAGCCTGACAAAGCAAATTATAAACTAAAATTTATTCTAGCCTTTCCTTTTGATTTCCATTAATTTGGGTTCATCCAAAATAGTAATGCTGCTTTTTTCCATTTTTATAATACCATTATCCTGGAAATCTTTTAATAAGCGGGTAACACTTTCACGTGATGTTCCAATTAATGAGGCAAGTTCATTCTTGGTAATGTTTAGGTTAAAAGGATTTTGACAAAATACTTGCTTGCTAAAGTAAAAGAGAATACTTGCCAACCTTCCCGGTAATTGTTGCTGAACATTGTTAAGCAATCGATCAAAATTACCCATTTCATCATTAATAATATAGGAAATTACTTCTGATGCAAACTCCCCATTATGTTTAATTAATTGGTCGAAATAGTCGATGTCGAGGAAACAAACTAGCGTGTCGGAAATGGCATAAGCCGAAAAATAATTGATCGTATTGGTTTTATTTAAATTCTGAATTCCAAGATAAGCACCTTGTTTTGAAATACTTACTATGTTTTCTTTTCCTGCCCGAATTATTTTACTCAGTTTAACAAAACCGTCGCGTATATACGTAATATGTTGGGCAGGAGCCCCTTCTTTAAAAATTAATTCGCCTTTGCGAAAATTTGTTTGGAAACAAGCTTTCTCTAATATACCAAGTTCATCGTAGTTTAAAACCGAAGCAGCGCTCGACTTAATCACACAGGTTCGGCATTTTATATTATTTGATTCCATAAACTATTTAATTAATCGGAACAAAATCACAGTCAAATGAGATATTTATCACATGAAATTATCGCCATATGTGCATTATTAGATTTATTTTTAGTGAAAATTTTTATCATGAAAAAAGTATTATTAATAGCTCTTTTAAACCTCGAACTTTGGGGGATTCTAGGATTCTTTGCTACCATCATTTTAAGTTTCCTTTCGTGTTGTTTTGGTTTATCAAAAGAAACTTTTCTGTTTTCTTTAGCTGTATTTGCAGCGATAGGAGTAACAATGACCTTCAAAAGTATACTCAAAAAATAATTCAACTCTACTCCTCTATAATTTTATATGTTCTCACCCATACACAAAAAACACTACTTATTTATCTAAAAGCAGGTATTATTCGTTTCAAATTTATTTTTGAATATTAATATCCTGCGTCTGAAAAATAACGCATAAACTGGGTACGCTCGAAAAGAATTGGTTTTTTGATGTTTTTCTGGCTGGCTTTTCCTCGGAATTCTTCAATTGAATTGTAATTGTGACGGGTCATCCAGTCGTTTAAAGTCGCAGTCATTTCCTCGATAACTTTTGCACCGTTTTTATAAATGGCAGAAACAACTTCAGTTGTCTGCGCACCAACCAACAGATTTTTAATCATCTGCTCGCCATTAAAAATTCCTCCCGAAGCTGTTAATTCTATATCCACTTTATCGTACAAAATTCCAATCCAGCGCAAAGTCATTGTATTCAATTCTTTAGTGCTCATCACGTCGCCCGATGAAATTTTTTCCTTTTGAATATCCACATCGGGACTGTAAAATTTGTTGAATAACACCACCGACGAGGCTTTGGTAGTGGAAATGCGTTTAATAAAATTTGCCAATCCTGAAAAATAGTAACTGAGTTTAATCGAAAATGGAATGGTAATTACTTCGCTTACTTTTTCAATAATATCGAAATACTCTTTTTCCTTTTCTTCTCCTGTTTCATTTATATCGGCAGGTAACAAAAACAGGTTTACTTCCAACGCATCGGCACCGGCATCCTCGATCATTTTGGCATACGAAATCCATTCCTCCGCCGACACACAATTAATGCTTGCTATAACCGGAATACTTAATGCAGCCTTACTTTTTTCGATTAAGCTGATGTAATTCGACAGATTGTGTTTTTTGCTAAAATACATCGCATAATGTTCCTGGTCATTGTACGTGCCATACATATTGTTTAGCCTCTGCGAATCGACATCGTGCAGTATTTGTTCCTCGAAAAGCGATTTTAATACAATTGCTCCGGCACCGGCTTTCTCGTAAGCTACCGAATTTTCTACCTTTTCGGTTAACGATGAGCTACCAACGATAATCGGGCTTTTCAGCTCCAATCCCATGTATTTTGTTGAAATATTCATGATGTATTTTTTTAATCTTTAATATCGAATGTTGAATGACAAAATGTTCTCCAATACTTTCAAACGCGCCTCCCAAAAATCGTTAATCCAAAATCTTCAATCGATACTCATTATTCAAATCTTTTTTATTCTCCAATTAAAAACCGATCGATACCCAGAGCGGCACGATGCCCGTTTGCAATTCCGTGAATTACGTCGGGTCCCTGAATGGTGTCACCACCCATAAATAACCACGGCACGCTGGTTTGGAAATCGTTATTTACTTTAACCCTTCCTCGCGGTCCCATTTCCAGGTTCTCTTTAATGTCCTCCGATATATAACTCAAATCCATTCCCTGACCGATGGATTCTACAATCATATCACCTTCGAAGAAATTTTTATTTTCCATGTTGCACTGCGGATTAAAGGCTCCCGTTTCGTCGAATAACGACAAGCACTGAACCACATGCAGGCCTTTCACTTTTCCGTCAACAATTTCCACTTTTTGTGGCGCCCAACCCGGATTCACCGTTGCTTTTTCTTCGCGTGCTTCAACAACTTCTTCACGGTCGGCAGGCATTTTTTCTTCGGTTTCCAGACTGGTGGCAATAAGCTGCACGTTGCCGTATTTTTGATTTTGCAAACGTGCCAGCGAACGGGTAATATCCATAGCCACATTTCCACCGCCAATTACCACTATTTTTTCTGCCACATGGATTTCTTCTCCCTGTGTGATTTTGCGCAACAATTCAATCGACTGATACACATTTTCGTGGTCAGAACCTTCAATACGTGTGCTTCTTCCCAGGTGCAGACCTGTTCCGGCAAATACAGCATCAAAATCTTTTCCCAATTTTTCAAGGGTAATATCCGCTCCCACATTCACATTGTAATGAATTTTTACGCCCAACGATAAAATGTAATTCACATCTTTATCAATCTGGTCGTATGGCAAACGGTATTCAGGAATACCAAAACGCATCATACCACCGGCTTGCGCCAGTTTTTCAAAGATTTCTACTTCGTAACCAAGTTTGGCAAGGTAATGAGCCGCTGATAATCCGGCAGGACCAGAACCAATAATGGCAATCTTTTTCCCGTTTTTCTCAATAAAATCGGTTTCTAAAATGGTCTTGTACTTTTCCGACGGATTTTGGTCGGCAATGTAACGTTTCAGCCAGCGTATAGAAAGTGGCTCTCCCCTATGACCGATTGAACAAACACTTTCGCATTTGTGTGTACAGATCCGTCCGCAAATTTCAGGTAGCGGATTGGTATCGTATAAAATACGCAGACCTTCTTCCAAATCGTCGTTTCTAATAGCTTTTATATATTCCGGAATTCCCATGTGCGCCGGGCAGGTGGCAGTACAAATACCACATTCCACACAACGGTCGGCTTCTTTTTCGGCTTGCTCTTTCGAGAAACCCTGTATCATTTCAATAAAAGAATCATCTCTTTCTTCCGGATGAAGTTCTCCCATTTTAACGCGTTCGAGTCCGTAAAACTGGTAATCGTCGCCTTCCGGTTTTTTCCAGCCCAGTTCGTTTTTGTCCCAGTTCTTTTCATCCACACCCGGAATAAAACGGAAATTTTCGGGGTCGGTATCCACCCAGGTATATTCGTTCGACATACTCAGCGAACCGGTTGTACATACATCAACACAAAGTGCACACCAGCAGCATCGTCCATAATCCACTTTTGGGCGCAAACCACTGTCGCCGTCTTTCGGTTCGAAATTGGCAATGGCAACCATGTCGATGGCTTCGTTTTCACAAATAGATTCACAGGTACCACAACCAATACAGGTACTTACATCGTTTTTATGAAATCCGCGGTAACGCGCTGCGCCGGGACGGTCGTTTATCGGGTCTTTAATGGTTACCGGTTCCTTGAAAACATTTTTCCAGGCGGTAAATGGCATTAATATATCTTTAATAGAACTCATTTTTTAAAAATTATGATTTATTAATTATGATTTATTACTGAATTCTTGTAAAGCTTTTTCTCAATGCTTCGCATTTTAGTGTTTGTATATTTTACTGAGCTTTTTGACATATTCTTCAAATTTTTCAATAATAATTAATCAATAATCAATTATAAATTTGCTAGCGTTCAATTTCTGGCGGGCAGGTTTGCAGCGACACCATAATATTTGCCACATCGGCAATGTTGGCTCCAATCAGCATGCGTTCCAGCAACGAAACGGCGTGTGTGTAACTTGGTCCGCGCAGGTTAATTCTACGTGGATATTCAGTTCCGTCGGAAACCACATAAAAACCATATTCTCCGCGTGATGATTCAGCCCGAACATAGGTTTCACCCTTTGGTAGTTTCCAGTGTAATACATTTGGTGTTTCAGCTCTGATTTCCCCTTTGTCAGGCATTTTATCCAGAATCTGACGGATTAAACTTACTGTTGTTTGCAGATCGTGCCAGCGAATACGTGAGCGGGTATAAATATCCGATTCCGTTGCTGTTTTTGGGTCGAAGTCCAGATCGCTATATTTCAGGTACGGATAATCTTTGCGTACATCGCGTTTAAAACCTGCAGCGCGCGCATTTGGCCCAACCACTCCGTAGCTGTCAATCCAGCTTGGGTCGATGTAACCCACACCAATTGTACGCTTTTTGAAAACCGCATTGTTGTACATCACATTGTCGATGTTCACCACAAAATCATCAATTTCTTTCAGGTTCTCCAGCATTCGTTTTTTGAAACCATCGGGTAACAATCCGCGCACTCCGCCCGGAATAATGTACATGTGATACACACGTCCGCCCGTCAATTCTTCAAAACGGTCGAGAATCAGGTCGCGAAGATAAACGCCCCACTGCACGCCAATTCCCAGTCCGGTGGTTCCCCCCTGCCCCGGTACAACACGTAGCAAAGACTGCAAACGCGCCATTTCGAGTACCAAAGTACGCAACCACAAAGCAGCTTCCGGTATTTCAATTCCACCCAATTCTTCCACACTGGCTGCCAGATTGTATTCATTGTAATCGGGCTCAGCCACACACAAACGAATACAAGTTGGAAAAACCTGGATGTATTTCCGGCGTTCAAAAAGTTTCTCGAAACCGCGGTGCAGGTATCCCACATGTGTTTTTGCTTCTACAATTTCATCACCACTGACTGTCAGTTCAATCGACATGTTTCCAGTAACACCGGGGTGGTTTGGTCCCTGCCACACTTTTACCAGTTTGTGCGATGATTCATCAATCACCAAATTACCGTCGCTCCCCTTTTGCGGGTAGTTGCTGCGGTCGTATCCTATATTTAGCCAATGTTTATTGTTCATTGGGATATAATTTTTGTTTCATGTATTCACTTGGGTCGTTTGTACCCCGCCCAGGTCGAGGGAAGAATGTTTCTTCAGAATATTTTTTGGTGTCGAAATCGCGGCGCATGGGTGGAATATTATCCCAACCTTCGAGAATAAACGATTCGTTAACGCGCGGACTTTCCGGAAAATCAATGCCGAACATCTCTTTTAATTCGCGTTGATAAGTAGCCACCTGGTTCCACAAATGATGCGCAGTGGTCATCTTTGCTTTTTCGCGTAGAATTTTAGTGCGAATGGCAAGATCAATTTTTTTTGTCGGATTATTCAGAATGTAGGTCAATTGAAACAGACCGTCTTCAATCCAATCCACAGCAGTCATTAATACAAAATGACTGAATCCTTCATAATCTCGAAGATAGGCCAGCATTTGCACAGCACTTTCTTTATCAACCGTAACAAAAGTGAGGTTCTTCCGCTGGTATTCAACCTCCGAAAGGTTGAATTTGTATCCTAAGTTTTCTATAAATTTCTTCATTTGTATTATTTTTTACCCCTTTGTCATCAGCTCCCCCACATTCCTTACCCTGCTGATATTTCCCTTCTAAAAAGGAAAAGAAAAGTGGTATTTTTTGTTTTTTACCAATTATAATCCGGCATGTTCCAGTCTTTAATAATTTTTTTCTGATTGGCTTTGTACCAGTCAAGGTTCTCGATGTATTCGTTTGCTTTTTCTGCTTTACCCGCTTTTATCAGCTCCTTCAATTTTTCAAAACCGGCTAGCAACGCTTCAGGACGTGGCATACAACCGGCGATGTAAACATCAACCGGTAAATATTGGTCAACCCGGTTAATGGTATTGTAGCTGTCCCAGTACATTCCACCGTTGATGGTACAACTTCCCAGTGCAATTAAATATTTAGGACTTTGCATTTGTTCGTAACTGCGAATTGCTCTTTTTAATGTTTTTACCGAGAGATAACCCGAAATAATTATGGCATTCGACTGACGCGGAGTCGGGCGCATTTGCACACCAAAGCGGAACATATCGAAGCGCGGAGTTACCAGCGGTGGAATTTCAATACTTCCACAGCCGGTTCCAAATCCTAATACCCAAATCGACTCGGAACGTGCCCAGTTCAAAAATTTTTCAACAACTTTAACTTTATGCGGCTCTTGTACTTGCGGACGGGCACCGCAGAAATAATCCTCCATCGGATTAATTTCAATAATGCTTCCATCGGGCGCAACTACTTCTCGCTTTTTATTTTCTTCGTGAATGAATTTATCTTGATTGTCTGTCTCTTTCATGGTAAAATCTTATAAAATGACAATGATTGCAATGATTCCGAGTACCAGCGGGATTTTTAAAAACCACTGCACCGATTGTTCTATCATGAATCGAGGGAAAACCATTCCCACAAAAACGCTCCAGAAATAAATAAGGAAAGTTTTCAGGATGAACTCAAACCAGTTGGTTGCACCTCCAAAAAACAAGTTCATAAACAATGCGGCTTCCACCACATGTAAAATGGCCGCATTAGTGCGCAATACGCCCAAATACGTTGCATGATATTCGGTTGGTGGTCCAATAGGAATTTCGTTGGGTGCTTTTACCAAATTAAATGGCGAATGACCAAAGGCTCCCAACATTGATAAAACTGCTGCAGCCGTTGCAAAGGGATTGGTTATCATTGTCCAGTGGGCAAATCCTCCCTGTTGTGCAGCCACAATTTCAGAAATTGAAAGTGTGTTGTACTGAACAGCGATAGAAATCACCGCCAGAGTCATCGGTACTTCGATGGTTGTAAACTGCGACAAACCGCGGCTGATTCCAATTGCCGAATACGGATGTCCGCCTTCTCCGGCTCCAAGCGCCATTCCCAACATTCCAAAAAACTGAAAATAGAGAATTAAAACTAAATCGCCCGAAAATGAAAAATTTGACCAGTGTTCGTTACCAAAAATTAAGGGGAGAAAAAGAAAGATTCCCACACCTCCCGACAAGCGGAAAACCGGCCCGAGGTAGAACATGATTCCGTGCGTGATTTGCGAACGAATGGCGTAATTTTTAATCAAATCGATGTAGGGCTGGTATAGCGGAATGCCATGACGTTTTGCAACACGTGCACCAATTTTGCGCATTGTACCTCCCATAATCAATCCCCAGTTCAGGACAATAAATAATCCCAACAGGGTCCAAAGTATTTTGCTTACAGTAAATTCCATTTAAATCGAGCTTAAATAAATGACAAAAACAATAACGATATAAGTTACCAGATGAAAGGCGTAGCTTTGTCCGTTTCCGCTGTAAAGGCGGCGAATAAAATTGCCGGTAGATTCAAACAGGTTGCATGTATATTTCCAGAAATGTGTGATGCCGGGCGCCACCAGAAATCCCAGTGCTTTATTATAGCCGGCATAAATATTATGCGAAACATGTGTTAACTCAGGACGTTCGGGACGTTCGCCTGCATAAACCATGTTAAACTGTTTTACTTTTTGCGCTTTGCGGCTCATCAGCCACAGCCAGCTAAATAAAATCACGAACATGGTTCCAATCACAATCATAATTGTTGTGGCATCCCAGTACCCCAGTTTACTCATGGCAGTGGTTCCGTTCCAGGTTAAATTGTTGCTGGGGAAATTAACCGCTAAAACATTTCCAAGTGGTTTTAAAATCAAATCGGGTTTGGCCGAAAAAACCATAATGGCAAAAATCAGAATGTATATTGGAAGTAAATACCAGAAAGGCAATTCTTTTACATTCCGGTGGTTGTCTTTTAACTGACCCAAAAAGATGGAATAAATGAGTTTAAAACAGTATAGGAATGCGATGGTTCCGGCAAAAAATACAATGGCTCCCTGGAAATACCACCCTTTCAGAATAACGGCGTTGTAGAACAACCATTTTCCGGCAAAACCTGAAAGCGGAGGAATACCAGCCAGCGTAATAATTCCGATTAAAACAGCAATAAATGAGAATGGCATTTTTTTGATTAGACCTCCCATTTCGTACATATTGTGTGTCCCCAGTCGCATTACAACTCCACCCACTGAAAGGAATAAAATAGCTTTAAACATAAAGTGGTTTATTGTGTATGTAAAACCGGTCAGCCACCCCATTTGCGACATAATAGAAAATGCGAATAAAATATATCCCAACTGCCCGATACTCGAGTAAGCCAGTAAACGTTTTGCATCTTCCTGGAAAATTGCTCCAAGGTTACCCACCAGAGCGGTTAATGCACCAATCCATCCTAAGGTGTAAAACAATCCTGAATACGAGTTGTGTTCTCCACCCGAAGCCAGCATAAGCATAACCAGACCAAAAACTCCGGCTTTTAACAGAATGGCAGAAACCATTGGCGACACGTCCGATTCTGCTTCACCGTGTGCTCCCGGCAGCCAAATGTGTAAACCGAGCGATGCTGTTTTTGTCATAAAACCAATGGCGAGCAAGGCAAGTGCAACTACCGGATAAAAATTAATTTGTGATAGTAAACTCAGGCTTAATCCGCTGTTTCCAACAGAAACCATTCCGAATGCCATCAAAATTAAATAAGCACCGCCTACTGAAAATAACATGTAACTAAATGCATGTGGCATCGATTTTTTCCCGCGGATAATAAGAAAATACGAACCCAATGTCATAATTTCCCAGGCAAAGAAAAACTGCAACAAGTTTTCAGCTTCAATTAAAAGTGCCAATCCTCCAAACATTAACATAGCCGAAGGATAAAAACCTGCCCGTTTCCCTTTTACATGAAATCCGGGAATGAGCGTTAAAATTCCTCCGATTAAAAATATCACGGTAAAAACCAGTTTTAATGTTTCTTGACCCGGAATTAATTCATAAGCAAACCACCCGGTTGCCAAAATTGACAATGAATTTTTAACAAATGCAGGAAGGAAATCGAGCACTAAAAGAGCCGCCACAACCAGCAGTGGAAAGTAATTTATAGTATTCCCGAAAGCAGTGTTTTGCGAAACAAAATATCCGGTGGCATAAATTCCAAGTCCGAATAGGATAACAGGAACCAGTTGAGTAAGTTTTACTTTAGGCAATGCAACGGCCTCCAGTTTTATGGAATAACCAGCCCAGCGTAATAAATAAACCACTTCGAAAAACGAACCTACCAAAATGGCAATTATCGCAGCCATATTTCCTTGCTGCGACAACTCCATAATCAGTTGCCATTTTCCCCAAAATGATGGAAACGGAGGGAATCCAGTCAGTGCCAGAACAAACGACAGAAACAGGAATAGTAAAATAGGTTTATTTCGTAATACCGACCACTCTTTTAATTTTTCGGTTTTTACAATTCCGGCAATCCAAAACAAACCGGCTTTTGCAAAATAATGACTGGTCAGCAGTCCTATAAAAATAAGTTTAAAGTTTTCGTTTGAATGTGGAATGAATCCAATAATGGCCACCAGCAAACCAATTTGCCCCACCGACGAATACCCCAGTAAACGTCGTGCATTAGTTTGGTTCATTCCCAAAAGATTGGAACCCACAAAAGTTATCAAACCAATTAAGCCAACAAAGTACATGCTGCTCTCGGTATTCAATCCTGAAAATTTATACAGCACATACAAATTTGCAGTGGCCACTGCCGACGAAAGCATGGCCGACAAACCGGGGTGAGCTGCCTGGTAAACATCGAGTGCCCAGCCGTTTGCCGGAAACGGTTTCAATTCAAGCAAAATTGCCACCATAATAATAAAAGTGGAAACCATGGCTCCCTGTTTAATCATCGGATTCGATTCAATTACCATGTCCAGATTTAGTGTTCCTGAAAAACGATAGATAAAAATAATTCCGAGGAGTAAAAACGAGGAAATCAAACCGGTAGCAATCATGTATTTAAATCCGGCTGAAACAGCATTCAATCCTTTTTGCAAAATAATTAAACCTGCCACTGCAATACTGGCCACTTCAAGAAAAACAAAAATATTAAACAAGTCGCGCGAAAGCACAATTACATTTAAACTCATAATAAGTACCAGAAAAACGACCTGGCTTGCTGTGCCCACTTTTTTAAGTGTTGATGCCATATAAACGGCGCCCAGCAACCCGGCAACATTTACCAGTCCGGTAATTACCGACTCGTTTAATCCCATCAGTAAATTAATGGAAAGCGGCGGTTTAAAACCTGCTGTAAAAACCTGCTGTGCTTCAGCCAGATTATTTGCCAGTGCATAAAACCACTCCAGCGAAATAATTGTATTAAAAAGCAAAGCTGCCAGCATTAAGAAATAAGAAAATCCCTGTAGCTTTTTTCCCAGCATGCCCATAAAAAAGGCAACTCCAAGGGAAACAGCGATAATATTTATAGGAGAAATTAAATTCATTATTAAGTACTTATTTAATTACCATTTCAATTCTTTGAAATCACCAATATTGAGCGACTTTTTAGCCTGGTACATTCTCAGGGCATAAGCCAGCATCAGCGCGGTTACTCCCAGTCCGATTACAATGGCCGTTAAAACCAGCGCCTGCGGAATCGGGTCTACTATTTTTTCTGACACATTGGTCAATCCCACTGCATCGTCAAGAATTGGAGCTGTACCACCTTTAATGTACCCGATGGTTACAATTAATACATGCAAACCGGTTTCAAAAAGCCAAAATCCCACAATTATTTTGATGATATTTTTATTTGAAAGGATGCCATAAATTCCAATCAGAATTAATGCGAAAGCCGTTATTAATGCGATAGTTTCCATTGACTGCTTTTTATGATTTACATTTTTTCTTTTTGTACTGCCTGGAAATTTGAAAGGATATTCGACAGCTCAGATCCCACTTTTAATCCAATTAACGAATAGATAATCGGGATGGCGCCGGCACTTAAAATATTTCCGAAGGTTCCCAATGCAAGAATTTTATTGTCGAGAAAACCACCGGCCAGTACAATTCCTAAAACACCAATCAACACAAAGCTTATTCCTGAAATAGATTCAATAATTGAAATTACTTTATGATTGATTTCGTAATCGGGATAAGTCATTAACAGCAGAATAAAAGCGGTGGCAATAATTGCACCTCCCTGAAAACCTCCTCCCGGCGTGAGGTGTCCGTTTATAAAAACATAAATTCCGAGCACCATTACAATGGGTACCAACAAACGTGAAGCTGATTTTAAAATCTCGCTCGATTCGCGTTTTTCGAATTTCTCTTCCTGGTCTTTATTTCTTTTCAGAAAAAAACTGATGATGGACGCCACCAAAAACAAGATGGTTACTTCGCCCAGTGTATCCAAACCACGGTAAGTTACCACCACCGAAGTTACCAGGTTGGGCGCTCCTACCTCATCAGCGCCGTAATTGGCGTAGTGTTCTGCCAGCGGAGACAAGCTTTCGCTGCTGCCGAAATCAACAAACAAGCTCACAAAAACTGCTGTTAACCCGGCCAATAATAGTAGTATAAAAAAGTTGCGTATCATTTTACGTTTCGTATTTTATTCAACACATAAAAAAAGATGATGGTAGAAAGTCCGCTTCCAATGGCAGCTTCTGTCATTGCCACATCGGGAGCAGCCATTAACAGAAACAAAACCGAAGCCAGCAAACTCACAATTCCGGTTGCAATAATGGCCACACTGAGTTTTTTATGAAGAATGGCTGTGATACCCATTATCAGCATTATCAGACTTAATACAATTGTTATTATCAGGCTCATTTTAATTCCGGTTTTTGCGTTTTGTTATTTTCATAGTATTCGCTCAATTTGTCAACCACAGTAACATCGGCTTTTTTAACACCAATGTAATGTGCGGCGCGTGCCAGCATGTGCGACGATACCGGGTTGGTAATTAAAATGAATACGATTAACAGGAATACTTTCCCGAAAATTGGGAGGTAAATCAAACCAATTCCCAATAAAGATAGAATTGTTCCCAGCGTTGAAGCTTTTGTTCCGGCCTGGATGCGTGTAAAAACATCGGGCATTCGAATCAATCCGATACTTCCCAGCAAAAGGAAAAACGAACCAATTAGCGTAATAAAAGCACCTATTATTTTTAAAACTTCCATACTTATAAACTTTTTTCCAGATACCTGGCAATGATTATAACCCCAAGAAAACTCAGCAATCCGTAAATCATTGCCACATCGATATAAATGGTCCGGCCCGAAAAAAGCGTGATCAACGCAATCAGTGAAACCGTAACAATATTCATTACATCGAATGCAATAACTCTGCTTACAAGCGAGCCTGCATTAAAAAAACGGTACAAGGCAAGAATTATACTTAGCAACATAATCCCACCGGCTATTTGTAAAATGATATTAACCATAAATCACCTCCAGGTATTTTTCAAATTTGTGTACAATCAAGCGTGTATCCTCTTCAATGTCTTCGCTTTTTACATCAATCCAGTGTACAAAGATTCTGTCGCCCAGCAACTCCACGGTAAAGGTTCCGGGGGTAAGCGTAATTGAATTGGTAAGGATCATCCGACCCAGTTTTGATTTGAGTTTGGTTTTTACTTCAACAATACCGGGATTAATAGGTAGTTTTGGTGAAATCACTCTAAAAGCCACATCGAGGTTCGATTTTACCAGTTCCGTCAGGAAAACAAAAATGTACACAAACCAGTACACAATTGCTTTTGGGTTTAATTTTAATGCCTCAAAAATATCGTACGAGCGATGAAACATTATGGCAACTACAACCGCAATTAAACCGCCGAAAGCCAGCACTTCGAGCGAAAGTTTGTTATTAAGCAAAACCCAAATAACAAAAATCGTTACCACTGAAATCAAAAAAGATTTTATCTTCATTTTTCTCTATATTTCTTTTGCCTGTAAAATTAAGTCAAACAAAAAGCCTAAAAGAACAAGGTGCTATAAACCAGAACAGCTTTTTCGTATAAATAGAGCCACATATTTAGATATGTAGGTTTGATTATTTGTATATTTGTAACTTTCATTACAAACAAATGATTGAAAAACGGAATGATCAAGGACATAATAAATACTACAGACACTTCTAATTCATGTTTATTCTGCAAAAACAAATCGTCGTGTTTTAAACAACTCAACGAAGCCGAGCTGAACTTAAGTGATAAACACAGAGTTCAACTTAATTTTAAAGCGGGCGAAACTATTTTTAAACAAGGGTCGTTTGCCAATCACGTTCATTTTGTAAAACATGGCCTGGTAAAATTGTATTTAGAAATTCCAAATTCTGATAAAAATCTGGTCATTAATCTTTTGCCTGATGGAAATCTATTGGGATTACCATCAATATACGGCAATAAAGTATATACTTACACAGCAACAGCTATTGAAAATACGACTGTTTGTATTATTGAAAACGAGATAATAAAAGAGTTGATTGAAACCAATGGGAAATTTGCAGCTGAGCTAATAACAACCATGAACAATTGCTCGAATTCTACTTTTACCCGATTTGTAAGTTTAACGCACAAACAATTAAATGGTCGCCTGGCTGATGCACTCATTTATTTGTCAGAAGAAATATATAAAACGCCGCTATTTAAACTCTCTCTTTCGCGGTCCGATTTGGCTGAACTCACAGGTATGTCGACCATGAGCGTAGTTAAAGTTATCAAAGATTTTAAAGACAACAGCATTATAAAAAACGAAGATGGTACGATTGAGATCATTAACATGCCACTTTTAAAACGGATTAGCGAAATCGGTTAGATATATTCCTTTCTATTTTTAACCCGTTTAAACCTACCAAAGTGTTTTGTTGTTTAAACCATCAACCCTGTTGCGAAAAATGGAAATAAGAAGCATAAAAAAGGAAGATTATAAAGGATACGAGAATGCCTTAACTGATTTGTATGTTGATGCGTTTTCTGCCGGAAAAAGTTTTCAGTACCACAGTAAAAAGGAAACCAAAAACTACCTGCAATCGATATTCGATTTGGGATATGGAATTTTTGCGTTTGAAAACAACAGGCTGGCAGGCGCCCTGCTGCTAACACCCTTAACATTCGACCGTTTACTTCCGGAAAGTATAGCACAAAATTTTGAGCTAAACAGTTCGGTTTATGTAGCCGAAATGATGGTGGAGAAAACAAGCCAGGGAAAGGGTATCGGGAAAAAACTGTTGCACTATTTTCTGGAAACTGTTGATAAAGAAAGATACCACGATGCTTTTATCCGGGTTTGGATTGAAAACAAAAATGCAGTGCATTTGTACAAAAAAATGGGATTTACTCCCTGTGCTTCCATTGTACAATCGAAACTTCTTGCTGATAAAAGTGGTATGTTCGATTTCGAAAAAATCTATCTCCACCAAAAATTAGATTAGTTGTCGGTAGTGCTAACATTAAATCGAAAACAATTTATGTGCACTTGTTTTCTGAGCCAACTTTTATGACTTTAAATTTATTACTTTCGGTATTCGTAAAAAATTTGTTGAACGCATGAATCAACTGGTAACCCATACAACTGACCTGATAAACGGTGATTTATCTGCGAAAAAGGCAGAAATCCACGCCTATTTTTTAAACACTTTTGAACTCGATGAAAAGCTTTATGAGTACCTTAAAGGTGACGAACCGTTTTACCGAAGAGCTGATTCTTTGCGTCATCCGCTCATTTTTTATTACGGACATACAGCCGTTTTTTACATAAACAAACTCATATTGGCCAAATTAATCGACTCGCGGGTCGATCCTCATTTTGAGTCGGTTTTTGCCATTGGCGTTGACGAAATGAGTTGGGACGATTTAAACGAACAGCATTATCAATGGCCTGCTGTTAGTGAAGTTATGGCGTATCGACAAAAAGTGAAGGAAGTGATTTTAAGTGTCATTGAAAATACCACGACTGATCTGCCTATTACTCCCGACCATCCTTTGTGGATTATTATGATGGGCATTGAACACGAACGAATTCACATTGAAACATCGTCGGTTTTGATTCGCCAATTGCCACTCGACAATGTTATTCCTGATGTTTTTGGCAAGCGTTGTTTCGAAATAGGAGAAGCACCTACCAATCGTTTTTTGCCGGTAAAAGAGACCGAAATTGTGCTCGGAAAACCCGAAAACCACAGGCAGTACGGTTGGGATTTGGAATACGGAACAAATCCTGAAAAAGTGGCTTCTTTTAATGCCTCTGAATTTTTGGTTTCCAACAGCGAATTTTTTGAATTTGTAAATGACAGAGGCTATTTCACAAAAGAGTACTGGACCGCTGAAGGATGGAACTGGAAAGAATACAAAAAAGCGGAACATCCGTTATTTTGGCGCAAACAAAACAATGACTACTTTTTACGTTTGTTCGATCAGGAAATACAAATGCCCTGGAACTGGCCGGTTGAAGTAAATTACCTCGAAGCAAAAGCTTTTGCTAACTGGAAAAGTAAAAAGACAGGAAAAAACCTTCGCTTGCCCACCGAAGCCGAATGGTACAGTCTGGCCGGTCAAAATGGAATTAGCGACGATAACTTTGCCGCTGTAAAGGGCAATATAAACCTGGCAGCTTACATTTCGCCTTGTCCTGTCGATACGTTTAAACAGGGTGGTTTTTACGACATTATTGGAAATGTTTGGCAGTGGACAGAAACGCCGGTTACCGGTTTTCCCGGTTTTAAAGTACACCCGCTTTACGACGATTTTTCCACACCAACTTTCGACGGTAAACACAACCTGATTAAAGGAGGTTCGTGGATTTCAACAGGTAACGAAGCAACCTGGTATGCACGTTATGCTTTCCGGCGCCATTTTTACCAGCATGCAGGATTTCGTTTGGTAGAATCGGATGCCGTTTTACAAATTCGGAACGATGCGTACGAAATCGATGAAGAAGTGGCACAATCGTGTGAATTTAATTACGGTGTAACTCCATTTGGATTTGACAACTTTCAGAAAAAACTAGCTGAAATTTGTATTAAATACGCCGATGGGCGAAGCGGCTTAAAAATGCTTGACCTGAATTGCGATACCGGACGAACGGTTTTTGAAGTGGCAACACACTTTCAACACGTTACAGGTATCGACTTCTCTGCACGTTTTATCCGAATGGCCATTCAACTGCAGGAAAAAGGCTTTATACGTTACATTACAAAAGACGAAGGAGAATTACTGCATTACAACGATATTCAACTAAGCAAGTTAGGCATAACGAAGTTTGAAAATACGCAGTTTATGCAGGCCGATGCCAACAACCTGAAACCCATTTACACCGGTTACGATTTGATTTTAGCCGTAAATTTGCTGGAAGAATTGTATGCTCCCGATCGTTTTCTGGTTTCGATAAACGAACGTTTAAATGCCGGTGGCATTCTAATTTTGGGCTCGACTTACAATTGGGGAAAAAACAATATTAAACGGGAACACTGGCCTGGAGGATTTAAAAAGGATGGCGAACCCGTTCGTTCTTTTGAAGGAATAAAAGCGCTGTTACAAGATAAATTTGAGCTGGTGGAACAACCTTTTAACCTGAATGCGGCACAACGCTCCTCAACACGTTCCATTGAAGTTTCGCTTGTTGAATTATCTGTGTGGAGGAAAAAATAATTTTCAGAACCTGTTTTATACTTATGAAGAAAGCCTCTTCTGAAAAATAATTCCTTCCGATTTTTGCTGTAATTTATTTTTTTCAGGTACTTTAAGTTTGAAAAGATATTGCGATCAACAAATTTCAAATTAACCGGAACAAAAATCATGAAGAATCTAATTCAACTCATTTTGTTTGCTTTGATAGTCATTTCCCAACTCTCATGTACCAGTGAAACAAAGCAACAAACCTCTGGCCAGAATGAGGAACCGAAACCAAATATAATTCTCATTCTTGCAGATGACATGGGTTATTCTGATTTAAGTTGTTATGGTAGTGAAATAAATACACCCAATATAGACAAGTTAGCCAACGAAGGAATTCGTTTTACTCAATTTTACAATGCTGCCCGATGCTGCCCGACCAGGGCTTCCTTGTTAACGGGTTTGTACCCCCATCAGGCGGGTATGGGAGGAATGGTAAACAAGCCGCGGGAAGTCCCCGAAGGCCCCTACCAGGGATACCTGAGCAAACACAGTGTCACCATTGCAGAAGTGCTAAAACAGGCCAACTATTATACAGTTTCGTCAGGGAAATGGCATGTTGGCGAAGAACGCCCCCATTGGCCAACCGACCGTGGATTTGACAATTACTATGGTCTTATTAGTGGAGCCGCCAATTATTTCGACATAAGCAAAACAAAAAAATCAGGAGTGGTTCGTCATTTTGCCATCGACAGTACAGAATACATGCCTCCAAACGAAGGCTTCTATATGACCAATGCCATTACTGAAAACGCCGTTAAGTATCTGCAAAAAGCAGCCACAAAAGATCAACCCTTTTTTATGTATGTGGCCTATACTGCGCCTCACTGGCCTTTGCATGCTTTACAAGAAGACATTGACCTGTATAAAGGAAAATATTTAAAAGGGTGGGACACTCTCAGAGCTGAAAGGTTTGATCGAATGTTAAAAATGGGAATAATCGATAAAAACCAGGATCTGAGTGAACGAAACGAAGGGGTAACTGCCTGGAACGATTTAAGCGAGGAAGAACAGGAACGAATGGATGTTTTAATGTCAATTTATGCCGCGCAGGTTCATCGCCTCGACCAGGGAATTGGATTGATAATGAACGAACTGAAAAGATTAGGACAAGCGGAAAATACGATTATAATGTTTTTGTCAGACAACGGAGGTAGCGGAGAAAACGATGCAATGGGCAGCGATTTTTGGGGCAATTTCTGGGATGGAAATGCCAGGCCGGGTTCCGGCGAATCATATCATACTTACGGTTCGTCATGGGCGAATTTAAGCAACACTCCTTTCAGATACTACAAAAAAGATACGTACGAAGGTGGAATAGCAACTCCGTTTATTGTAAAATGGCCGGGTAAAATAGCCCAAAAAGGAAGCATTACTCATTCAGTTGGACACATTAATGATGTGATGGCAACCATTTGCGATATTACAGGCGTTGAATATCCTGAGACATACAAAAACAACACGATTATTCCAATGCAGGGAAAATCGTTTGCACCGCTCCTGCTGGGAGAAGAAACTGCAAACAAGAGGGAAATATTTTGGGAACACAACGGAAACCGGGCTGCGCGTAAAGGCGATTGGAAACTGGTGGCAAAAAAAGATAAAGCCTGGGCGTTGTATAATCTGAAAGAGGACAGAACAGAATCAAATAATCTCATTAACGACAACAAGGAAATTGCAGAGGATTTGATTAAAAATTATGAGACATGGGCAAAAGAAGTCGGTGTTAACAACTAAAATATTACCAAAGCCTGTTTTTACAGTCCTAATAACAGAACTAAATCAAAACCTATCGAAATGAAAAAATTGACAGTAAAACTCTTCATAGTTGTTATCACATTAACCGCTTCATTTGCAATTGGATGTCAGGAAAAAAAGATTGAAAAAAAACGTCCCAATATTCTTTTTGCAATCAGCGACGATCAGTCGTTTCCACACACAAGTTTTGCAGGATCAAAATTTGTGAATACTCCTGCATTCGACAGAGTTGCAAAAGAAGGCGTGTTTTTTACCAAATGCTATGCCGGTTCGCCGGGTTGTGCTCCTTCCAGAAGTGCGATTGTTACCGGAAGGCACCATTGGCAAAACGAACAATCGGGTCAGCATGCGTCGTCGTGGATGAAAAAATACATTCCCTTTGTTGATGAACTCGCTGCAAACGGTTATGCTATTGGCCGCACAACAAAAGGAGTTGGCCCTTTTCAGTACGCACGAAACGAAAACGACTCCTTGTGGAGAGCGGAAAATGCTGCCGGCCCTGCCTACGACCTTGTGAGCTACAACGAAACAAACGACGAGCGTTTTGCAAGCGGCATTGTAAATGCCAATTACGCCGAAAATTTCAAATATTTTCTGGATAGTATTCGTGGCGATAAACCATTTTTCTACTGGTTTGGATGCAAAGAACCACATTTAGTTTACGAACAGGGCTCCTGGAAACGTCGTGGCAAAAAACTGGAAGAAGCTGAAGTGCCGGGCTTTTTACCCGATAACGAAGTAATACGAGGCGATTTATTGGATTATGCTGTTGAAATTGAATGGTTCGACTTACACCTGCAACGTATGCTGGAATACCTCGAAGAAATTGGCGAGTTGGACAATACAATTGTTATTGTTACTTCTGATAACGGCATGCCGCTTCCAAGAGCCAAAGCCAATTGTTACGATTACGGCGTTCATGTTCCAATGGCCATTCGTTATCCCAAAGAAATTCAAGGCGACCGAATTAGTGAAACACCTGTAAGTTTTATCGATCTGGCTCCTACAATTTTAGAAATTACCCAAACCAAACCCCAAAAAATGCTGCCAATTACAGGAAAAAGCATCTGGGACTTATTAAAATCCGGCAAGGAAAATAAAGATAGGGTGGTTTACGCCGGAAGAGAAAGACATTCTTCCTCTCGTTATCAGAATTGGGGATATCCTCAACGCTGCGTGCGAAAAGGGGATTATTTGTACATATGGAATGCCATTCCCAATCGTTGGCCGGCCGGTGCACCCCAAGGTATAAACCCGAAAACAGGAAAGCTTAATCCTTTATATGATTTATTCGATGATGAAACAAAGATTGGCGAAAACGTATTTTCCGACATTGACCAATCGCCATCAAAACAGTTTTTAATAAAAAACAATAACAATCCCGAAGTTTCAGAGTACTTTCATCTATCAGTTGACAAACGTCCTGAATTTGAATTGTTTAATGTAACAACTGATATGGATTGTTTAAATAATCTCGCGGGAAAAGAAGAATACTCAGCCATTGAAAAAGATTTAACACAAACGCTTTTTGATGAGTTAAAAAGAACAAATGACACAAGAATGACAGTGGAAGAATTCGGAACTTTCGATACCTATAAACGATATTCTCCAATGCGCTCTTATCCAAAACCTGAAAGCGAAAAAGAGATTGAGAATTAAATAATTTGGACCGTTTATGCTATTTTAAAGCAGCGTACAACTGCAGTTGGATTACATTCCAAAAAAGGAAGCTGCAGCCAGTACGTTTATTCGCGCAGTATTTTCTCCATTTTTCGGCCCTTTGCCAGCTCGTCAACCAGTTTGTCTAAATAACGCACTTTTCGTGTTAAATCGTTATCTATTTCCTCAATACGGTAACCGCAAATCACTCCTTTTATCAGGTGTGCATTGGTATTCAGTTTCGCCTGCTGAAAAAAGGTTTCAAAGGTTGCCTCGGTATCAATAAATTTTTGCAAATCAGATTCACTGAAACCTGTTAACCATTCAATTACCTGAAGTAACTCGGCTTTTGTATGACCTTTCTTCTCCACCTTTACTACATAATGTGGATACACCGAAGCAAAGGTCATTTTTGCAATACGTTGGTTGTGCTCTGCTGTAACTTTCATTTTATTTGAATCTTTTATTTGTAAGTATTCAAAATTTTGGGCAGTAAAACAACAATAAAACGCTGATTATAGTTCAAAATGTAAACATCATAAAAGCAAAAAAGGAGAAATCAAAGATAAATTTGATTTCTCCTTAGTACCCGGGGCGGGAATCGAACCCGCACTCCGTTGCCAGAACTGGATTTTGAATCCAGCGCGTCTACCAATTCCGCCACCCGGGCAAACTTCCTTTGTGGAAAATTGGTGTGCAAAACTAATTATTTCAGTTGAATTAGCAAAAACTATTTGAAAAAGTTTTTTGCCACAAAAAAATACCTCCCCGAAATAAACTCAGAGAGGTATCCCATATTTTTAAAAATCAGCTATTTTGCCAATTCTTGTTTTGAATCGATACGTTTTACAATTTGTCCGTAAACAATCAAAGAAACGGCTGCTACCGAAGCAATTCCAACAAAATAATACCAAATGTAATGGGCATTTACAGCTGCTGCCTGCCACGCTTCATGGGTATCAAACAACAAGGGATCGGGGCAATATTTTGTAAGTAAATATCCCGATAGCCCAAAACCCAAAATAGATGAAAGGAAAGAGTGTAAATGACTAAAACCAAGATAAAGTCCTTCTTCACCTTTTGGTGCCTGCAACGAAAAGTATTCCAGATAACGTGGCGAGATAAAAGTTTCGGCTAAACCCTGAAACACAATACCCACAATCATCATCAGTGCAACCGGATGAAAACCCAGAATAGGTTCGCTTCCGAAAAGATTACCCGAAGCCATTGCAAGTGCCGAAACCGGCATAATAAACATTCCAACAGTCATTGAAAACAGCGATGTTTTTTTACGCATTAACTGTGTTACAATTCCAACGGTAAGGAATACAACCAGCGGATTTACATTGGCAAACCACGAAATGGCGCTACCCTCGCCAGCCAAACGTAACACATATTTTGGCATGGTAGCATACAATTGATGCTGCACCATCCAAAAACCGGTTATAATAATGATTAACAACAACAATCTAACGTTTGTAAGCACTTTTACCAGGGCAGAGGTAATTTCTTTAAATGTTTTTACTTCGCCGTGTTTATCACTTGCTTTATAAAAAAAGAAAACCAAAATAACAGCTAAAAAAGTAACACCGGCGGCAAAATAATTAAGTGTAACCAAACCTTCATTTCCCATGGCATCGCGTAAAGGTTTTACAATTGTTTTGCCCGAAAAGGCACCAATATTTACCATCATATAAAAAATGGAATACCCCTGGGCCCGTGTTTCCTCTGTTGTTTCACGTGCAACAGTTCCGGTAATACACGATTTTATAAACGATCCACCAATCATAATTACCAGCATAATTGGAATAATTATCCATTTATAACCACTTTGGCGCAATCCATGAAACTGCGTTGTTTTTGTGTATTCGACCAAACCTGCCGACTCTAACATGGTTGGTAAAACACCCATGGCTAAATAACCAACTGAAAGCAGCGAAAAAGCGATAATCAACGACTTTTTAAAACCTATTTTATCAGCAATTGCGCCTGCAAAAGTGGGCAACAGGTATAATCCTGCGGAAAACGATCCGGCCAACATGGCGGCCTGAAAATCGTTAAATCCTAAAATTCGCGACAGGTAAAGCGTAATTACAATAAATACTCCGTAATATGCAGCTCTTTCTAATAATTCTACCGCGTTAGCTACCCAAAACGCCTTCGGAAATTTCACCTTCTCTGTTTTCCTCATTCTCCTTTTATTAATTGTTTAAGTCCACAAAATTAACAGCTTAATCCTATCCACAAAATGACCAATTTTTAATAAACATAATAATGGTCTTTTCCGGAGTACTTCTTTTTCATACCTTAGCGAATACAGACTGAACTGTTTCATAATGAAATCTATCGAGGAAAAAGATTTATTCGAAAAAATAAAACAAGGAAACGAAAGGGCTTTTGAGCATCTTTTTAAAACATATTATGCCCACCTGTGTGTATTTGCTTCAAAAATTATAGAAGATGAAATTGCGGCCGAAGAAATCGTTCAGGAATTTTTTGTGAAATTGTGGGAAAAACGAACACTGCTCACCATCGACAGTTCGGTTAAAAACTACCTGTTTAAGTCTATAAAAAATTTATGCCTGAATTTTATCAAACACAACAATGTGCGTTTGCAACATGCAAAAAACTTTATTGCCGAGGTAGAAACCAATCATTTCAGCGATAATTTTATTGAAGTGGATTTGGCGCGAAAAATTGAAGAAAGTATAGAGTCTCTTCCCGAAAAACGACGCGAAATATTCCGACTCAGTCGCGAAGAAGGATTAAAATACCGCGAAATTGCCGATAAGTTAAAATTGTCGGTTAAAACGGTTGAGGCCCAAATGGGGCTGGCACTCAAAACATTACGAGATAAATTAAAAGAATATAACACCTTCCTGTTTTTTGTTAGTGCTTTCAAAAAAGAAATGGATTAGGGGTAAATTATTTGTGTATTGTCATTTAAATGCGATGAAGAAAAAGGAGAACAACGAAAAATTTAATTGGGAATTGCTTGCGAAGTACGAAAGCAACGAATGTAATTCTCATGAAAAATTGCAGGTGGAGGACTGGTTAAGTCAATCAGACGACAACCGGAAAGAATTTGAGCAAAACAAAAGCATGCTCAGAAAAATTGACACATACATTCAGGCTAAAAAGTTCGACACGAACACCGCCTGGACAAATGTACATACACAAATAAGCCCGTCGAAAGTAAAATCTATTCAGCACAAAACAAAAAGAAAGGAGGTAATTGCACAATTTTACAAATACGCTGCTATAGTGGTTGTTGCGCTTTTACTGGGCTCTATTGGTTATTTTATTGGTTTCAGAAACCAGGTTCCGACAGTTTACAGCGAAATTATTTCGGCACAAAACCAGGTTGTACAGGAATATGTTTTACCCGATGGTTCGGTAGTGGCCTTAAACAGCAACTCGAAACTTTTGTTTCCAAAAAAATTTATAGGCGACATACGCGAAGTAACCATTATTGGCGAGGCATTTTTTGATGTAAAACCAAATCCCGAAAAACCGTTTGTTATACATGCCGGCGATGCACAGGTAAAAGTTTTAGGTACCTCTTTTAACGTGTGCGCCTACCCGGGAACCGAGGCCATTGAAGTAACAGTGAAAACAGGCAAGGTACAGGTAATCAATACAAACAATGATTTACTTACCGAAAACCGTGAAGTATTTTTAACTCCCGGTGAAAAAGGAACACTGTTTGCCAAAAACAATTTATTGGAAAAATCGGTGAACACAAATCTGAATTTCATGGCCTGGAAAACACATGATTTGATTTTTAATAAAGTTCCGCTACCTGATGTTATTCGATGTCTGGAGAAAGTTTACCACATCGATATTGAACTAACAGAACCAGAGCTCAATGATCTTTTATACGAAGGTCATTTCGATGGAAAACCGATCGATTTTGTATTGGATGTAATTCGGCTCACATTCAACTTGGAATTATCGGTTGACAACGAACTTTACACGCTTTCGAGCCGTACTAACAAACAATAAAGCCTTTTAGTCATGAAAACATTATTAAGTAAAACATATTTGCTTTTTGTTTTGGCAATTGTTGCAATGGTACTTTTACCCAAAACACAATACGCACAGGATAAAAAAAGCCAGGCACTCGACCAAAACATTACCATTTATGCCGAAGACGAACCATTGGAAGATGTAATCGAAAAAATATGCAAATATTTAGATCTCGACTACTCTTACAATTCAAACCTTGTTTCAGATAAAAAAATTAGTCTGAATATTTCGAACAAGCCTATAAAATACGTGTTGGATAAATTAATGAAGGACTTTTACCTTCTTTTTGAAATAGAAGACAACCTTTTGGTTGTTCGCGATTATGTTCCGTTAGACCAAAGTATTGAATTTGAACAAAATACGCAGCAATATTTCGGAAACAACCGTGGATTTCTTTTTAACAATCAACGCGAAAAAAGGATTACTTTTAAATTTAAATCGGCCAGTAATCTTATTATTATTCCGGTAACCATTAACGACTCCGACACCTTGAATTTTATTCTCGACACAGGAGTGCGCTATCCTATTATTACCGAGTTACCTTTTGTAAATAAACTGAATTTGAACTACATGCTTCCGGTTGAAATAAAAGGATTGGGAGAAGGAACAAATTTAACAGCCTACCGCTCAGGAAACAATACCATGCAAATAGAAGGACTTACAGCGCGTAACCAGGAAGTGCAAATGATTATCGACGAAAACTTCCAGATTTCGCACATGCTGGGTATTCCTGTTCACGGCCTAATCGGTTTTAACCTGTTTAAAGATTACGTGGTTGAAATTGATTACATTAACGAAAAACTTACGCTGCACAAGCCTGAATATTACAAATACCGCGATCGGAAGAAAGACATAATAATGCCACTGCATTTTGACGGAAACAAACCATTTGTTCGCACCAGTATTGTTACCGACGACTTAAAAGATGTTCCTGTAAAACTTTTGGTTGACACCGGTGCCAGTGATGCACTCTGGTTATCGGAAAGTTCGGACGAACGAATTAAATTACCGCAAAACAACATCGAAACATTTTTGGGCAGAGGTTTAAGTGGCGATTTATACGGAACAAAAGGACGAATTGACGGAATTTGGGTTGGACCACTAATTTTACCCAAACCAATTGTTGCCTATCCAAACTCCGAAGTAATCGACCAGCTTATTTCGTCGAACGACAGAAACGGTACAATCGGAGCCGAAATTTTACGTCGGTTTTTTGTAACCATCGACTATAGAAACAGCCGTTTAACACTTCGGCCAACTCATAAAATAAACGAAGATTTTAATTACAACATGAGTGGAATGGAAGTAACAAATCCAATGCCCGGATTACCTGTGTACACCATTGCCAACATTCGCGAAAATTCGCCAGCCTATTTTGCAGGTTTACAAGAAAACGATCAGATTTTATCGATTAACAGCAGCAGCCACCGATCGATAGAACTGAACGATATTAACCTACTGCTTCAAAGCAAGGAAAACAGAAAAATCAGATTAAAAGTATTACGGAACGGAGAAGAGTTTAAAACTTCGTTTGAACTTAAAAAGATGTTTTAGTACATTGAATAAAACGAGTGAAAAAGCATGTGTGAATTGCCTGGTAAGTTGATGTTATTTTTCAGACTTTGTGAAAGTATAAAAAGCAAGCAAAATTGCAGCTACACGCATTTTTTTATACAAAGCAAAAACGAAAAAAACCGGACCAGGAAACACCTCGCTTATTTGTTTCCACTCTTAATTTTAGCCATTCTGTTGCTGTCGTTTCAAACCAAAGCGCAGCAGCAGGATGGTTCTGTTTTTGAACGCCGTATTTCAATCGATCAGAAAAATCAAAGCCTCGATCTTATTCTTGAACAAATCAGCTGGCAGGCAAATGTGTTTTTTTCGTACGATGCAACGCTTATAAATACGCAGGAAAAACAAACCATCGAAGCAAAAAACATATCGCTTTACAACGTTTTAAACCAACTATTCGATGCCCGAAAATTCAGCTTTAGTGAGCGCGAAAATCAAATTATAATCAGCGAAAAAAACGACTTAGTTTCAGAAATACCGGCAAACGATACCGTTAAAATCAAGTATTTTTTTCTCACCGGTAAACTGGTCGAAAACAAAAAAGGAGAACCCATAAAATATGCTTCGGTTTCGATTTTTAACAAACCCATTGGAACGATTACCAATATCGATGGTGAATTTCTATTAAAGATTCATCCGAAATACATTCAGGACACGGTTATAATTTCGTGCATGGGTTATGCCCAGGTTATGCTTCCGGCTTACAAATTGCTCGACGAAGACTTGTTTATTCTCACTCCTGTATCAATCCGTATTAAAGAAGTTCAGGTTACGGCAATAACACCCAGCCAGCTGCTTCGAAATATCCGAAACAACCTCGAGCTTAATTACAGTTCGAACCTCAAATTATTAACGGCATTCTACCGCGAAACAGTTCAGCAGGACAACAATTACATTAATGTTTCTGAAGCTGTTATAGAAATACTTAAATCGCCGTACGACAACACTTCCAGAACCGATTTGGTACGTTTACTAAAGGCCCGAAAAAGCCCCGATGTGCAGCCCTTTAAATGGTTAAATTTTAAACTGCAGGGCGGCCCATTTACCATCACACAGCTCGATGTAATAAAAACCATGGAAAGTTTTATCGATGTAAAATACCAGGATATGTACGACTATGAAATTGACCGGGTTGTATGGTACAATAGCCATCCGGTTTACGTAGTTAAATTTCATCCGGTAACCTCTTCTTTTTATCCTGCTTTCGAAGGCGAAATGTATGTTCATCGTGAAACATTTGCCGTAGTGCATGCCAATTACAGAATTAGTAAAGCAGGTCTTAATAAGGCCCGCGATGTGATGATAATGAGAAAGCCACCAAAGGTAAAAGCAGGTCCGAGCTTTGTACAATACACCGTTTCTTTTCAACAATACCAGGGAAAATGGCAACTGGCATCGGCACAGGCATCGGTAAAATTTAAGGTTCGCAGTAAGCGCGATAAACTAAAATCGGAATTTCACAGCGTTTCTGATTTGCTAATTACAAACATTGAAAACACTGATTTAAAACGTTTTACCAAAGATGAGAAGTTTACCAAACAAGACATTTTTGTTGAAAAACTTGGTAAGTTCGACGAAAAATACTGGGAAAACTACAACATTATTAAACCCAACGAAGATTTACGGAAGGCGTTTAAAAATGCATCAGTAAACTGATATCGTGTTACTCTGAAGGTTTTTGCGTAATTTTGCAGCTTATAAAACGCAGTAATGGAACAATACAGTACACGACAGAATAAAATTGCAAGGCTGATTCAACGCGAAATGGCCGACATTCTTTTAAAGATCAACAAAACACATTTTACCGGAAAACTTATCAGTGTTAGCGTTGTGCGGATTACCAAAGATCTTGGAATTGCACGGGTATATTTAAGCATTTTCCCATCTGAATTTGCCGAAGAAATTTTAAAAGATCTAACTGCAATTAACAAACAATTGCGCGGCGAGCTGGGCCGAAAAGTGGGTAAAAGTTTACGAGTTATTCCAAATCTGGAATTCTACATTGACGATAGTCTTGATTACATCGAAAAAATTGACAAATTATTGGATTAATACCTCCAATATTAATGGCATTTCAACGTTAAAAGTTCAAACTTTATCCTATTGAATTTACCATTTTTTATAGCAAAACGATACCTTATTTCCAGGAAAAAACAGAACATTATTAACATAATATCTGGAATTTCGATGGCTGGTGTTATTGTTGGAACCATGGCAATTATTATTGTGGTTTCGGTGCTGAATGGTTTTACCCAACTGATAGGATTGTTTTACAGCGATTTTGACCCCGACCTTAAAATTAGCACCGCTGAAGGAAAAATGTTTGACCCGGAGTTAGTTGATGTTTCCGCTATAAAAGCCACTCCGGGAGTGGTTTCGTATGCCCAGGTAATTGAAGAAGTGGCCATGTTAAAATACGGCCGGCAGCAATATCCGGCTACGGTAAAAGGCGTTCCCGATAATTATCCAACGTATACAAACATCGACAAACTGTTAATTGAAGGCGAATATTATTTGGAAAAAGATGGAATAAACTATGCGGTTTTGGGTCGTGGGGTAGCCAATTATTTAGGTGCCGGAGTTTCTTTTCTTGATCCCGTGCATATTTATGTTCCTAAAAAAGGCAGGCAAGCTTCACTAATTCCTGCCCGTTCGTTCAACACCGACTATTTATTTCCCTCGGCCGTTTTTGCTGTTTTGGAAGACATTGACGCACAATACATTCTTGTTTCGGATAAATTTGCTGCCAAACTGTTTGAAAGTGGAAACAAAATATCGGCAATTGAACTCGATCTGGACGACTCTGCAAATGCAAAGGAAATTCAAAAATCGATACAACAACTGCTTGGAGAACAGTTCCACGTGAAAAACAAGGAACAGCAACACGATTTGGTTTTTAAAACCATGAAATCGGAAAAATGGGCGGTTTATTTTATACTGGTTTTTATTCTGTTGCTTGCTTCCGGAAATATGATTGGCAACCTTACCATGCTTTATATCGATAAAAAGGAAGACATTTCCATCCTAAGAAGTATGGGCCTTTCAACCCAAAAAATTAATCGCATTTTCTTATACGAAGGCTGGCTGATTTCATTTGTTGGCGGTATACTTGGAACCGTTTTAGGAGTGTTTGTTTGTTGGCTGCAAATTCATTTCGAACTTATAAAATTGCCCGGCGCAAACAACTCATTTATCATTTCAGCATACCCCGTACAAATCATTTTCACCGATATTTTACTCGCCTTTTTAGCCGTAATGATTATCGGTTTCGCAGCCTCGTGGTATCCCGTAAAATTCATTTCTTCAAAACATTTGGCTGAATCAAATATCAATTAACTGATTTTAGTTAGAAATTGGCCCTTATTTTTGTTTTAAATTGCAGCCTGAAAACTACTAATAAACTGTTATTACGATGAAGGCAATTGTAAAAAGTAAAGCGGAAAAAGGAATTTGGATGGAAGACGTTCCAATGCCCAAAGTTGGACCAAACGATATTCTGTTAAAAGTAAAAAAAGCAGCCATTTGCGGCACCGATTTGCACATTTATAAATGGGACGAATGGGCACAGCAAACCATAAAAACACCTGTTACAATCGGTCACGAATACATGGGAACTGTTGTTGAAGTGGGTTCCGAAGTTGATCGGGTAAAAGTGGGCGAACGCGTTACAGTTGAGGGACATATTGCCTGCGGTTTTTGCAGAAACTGCCGTCGTGGACGACAACACATTTGCGACAATACAATTGGAATTGGTGTAAACCGTGACGGTGGTTTTGCCGAATACATTTCCGTGCCGGCTAAAAACGTGCTTCACATCGACGATCGTATCTCAGACGAAATGATGGCGATTATGGATCCTTTAGGCAATGCAACACATACAGCCTTATCGTTTCCTCTTTTGGGAGAAGATGTGCTTATAACTGGCATTGGAGGGCCAATTGGAGCAATGGCTGCAGCCATTTGCAAATTTTCGGGAGCTCGTAACATTATTGGCACCGACCTGAGCAAATACCGCCGCGATTTAGCCCGGAAGATGGGCGCTACCCGCGTCATCGATCCAACCAAAGAAAGCATTCTGGAAGCAATGAAGGTGCATCATATGGTTAGTGGTTTCGATATTGGTTTGGAATGTTCGGGTTCGCCGGTTGCCTTTAACGATATGGTAAACCACATGTACAACGGTGGTAAAATCAGTTTATTGGGTTTGCTTCCTCAAAGCACTCAAATTAACTGGAGTAAACTTATTTTTAAAGGATTAACTTTAAAAGGCATTTACGGCCGCGAAATGTATGAAACCTGGTATCACATGGAAATGATGCTGACTTCGGGCCTTGATATATCCCCGATAATTACCCACCGTTTTAAAGCCGACGAATACCAAAAAGCCTTTGAAATTATGGAGGCGGGCAATTGTGGTAAAATTATTTTAGACTGGGAATAATGTTTCATGAACCAAACTCCAAATTCATAGATTACATTTGGAGTTTGGTATATGTAAACTTTTCTCTTGTTCCACGTGAAAATGGCACCATCATTTTCTGAAATTTCCTGAAATTCAGTTTTAAAGCTACCTTTGCAAAAAAAGCATAACATTTGAAACAAGGATTGGTAATAAAATCAACCGGGAGCTGGTACACGGTTGAAGATGAAAATGGGAATACCTTTGAATGCAAAATAAAAGGTAAATTCAGGATAAAAGGGATTAAGAATACAAATCCCGTTACTGTGGGCGATCGTGTTGGATTTACCCTTCAAAATGTGTCTGCCGACGAAAATGAAGCACAAGTAGGACTGATAACCACCATTTCCGAAAGAAAAAAACTACATCATCCGCCGTTCCATCAATCTTTCAAAACAAGCTCATATTATTGCTGCCAACATCGACCAGGCTGTTTTAGTTGTTACTTTAAATTATCCGGTAACCACTACTACTTTTATCGATCGTTTTCTTGCTTCTGCGGAAGCCTACAGAATCCCTGTTTTAATCGTTTTTAATAAAATAGACAGGTACAATGACCAGCAAAATAGTGCTTTGCAAGCGCTTCTTAAAACTTATCAGAATATCGGTTATAAATGCCTAAGTACATCAGCCAAAACCGGACATGGTTTAGATGAATTAAAAGAAGCGCTGAAGGATAAAACAAATGTTGTAAACGGTCACAGTGGCGTAGGAAAATCAACTTTAATCAACATTTTAGAACCAGGTTTAAACCTTAAAACCATGGAGATTTCCGATGTCCATAAAACCGGGAAACATACCACAACCTATTCGGCTCTGTTCAAACTCAATTTTGGAGGTTACATTATCGACACACCCGGAATTAAGGCTTTTGGAATGCTCGAGATGGAACCCTGGGAAATCTCACACTATTTTGTCGAGATATTTAAAATTTCAGCAAGCTGCCAATACAATAACTGCTCACATACGCACGAACCAGGTTGCGCTGTAAAAGTTGCTGTTGAAAAAGGCGAGATAGCTCAATCCAGATTTATAAGTTATTTGGGAATGTTGGAAGTAGACGATAAACATCGACCGGCATTTTAAAACATAATTTCCTAACCGATCACTTTTTCCTATCAAAAAAAAAAACACTAAAAAGGCGCTCTGTTAATTCTTTAATTAATTTTTAGAATTTAATCGATAATTTCTATGTGGCACTTTCTATAAATCCTCCTCCCACTAATCGGGTCCCATCGTAAAAAACTGCTGTTTGTCCGGGGGCTATCATTGCTTCAGGTTTTAATAATTCGACCTCTGCCCTTGTTTCATTTAAAATATTCAATCTACAAGGCGTTTCCTGAAGCCTGTATCGCACCTTTACAATCAACGTACGCCTACATATATCTATCTCATTATCAACAAAGTAATAATCGCTAATTACAATCTTCCATCGATATAAATCTTCGTATTTTGCCAACACAATTTCGTTAGCATCTAGACGAATTTCAGCCACAAAAAGCGGAAAATTATAATTTAAGCCTAATCCACGTCTTTGTCCTATCGTATAATTTGTAATTCCAGAATGTTGCCCCAAAATCGCTCCATTTTCATCTACAAAGTTTCCAGGTTTTGAAAATATTCCGGCTCCTTCTAAAAATTCCCGATAATTATTCCCTTCAATAAAACAGATTCCCAAACTATCTTTCTTTTTCGATAAAGAAACAAAACCTCTGTTTTCTGCCAATTTTCGAATTTCTGTTTTTTCAAATTCACCCAAAGGAAAAAGTAATTTATCTATAATATTTCTTTCAAGTCCCCAAAGAAAAAACGATTGATCTTTGTTGGGATCTACTCCCTGAAACAAATATTTTTTCCCGTTTAAGAAACCGGTTTTAACGTAGTGCCCTGTGGCAATAAATTCACATTTTTCTATTTCGGCGAATTTATATAAGTATTTAAACTTTAGTATTGGATTACAATAGGCACACGGAAAAGGTGTATGTCCCTTCAAATATTCATCAATAAAATATTTTATAACAACGGTTTTAAATTCATCTCTTAAATCAACAGTCAAATGTTTTATCTTTAAATGCTCAGCAAGTTGTTTTGCTTCGCTTAAAAAGTGATGGTTTTTTACATCAGATCCGCTAAATAAAAAAGTAACACCAACAACTTCGTATCCCTGATCTTGCAACAACAAAGCAGAAACTGAACTATCAATTCCTCCACTCATCCCAAGCAAAACACGCTTATTCATCATTTGATTTCTGAAAGTAATTAAAAACAATGCCGGCTTTTGATTTTCCAATCGAATCTTCGAGAGCTTTTAATTTCTGTGCTTTGATATTTTTTACTGATTTAAAATCCTTCAAAAGCTTTTCCGTAGTCTTCTGCCCCACTCCTTCAATTGAATTTAGTTCGGATGATATAAAAGTTTTCGATCGTTTATTTCGATGAAATGTAATTCCAAAGCGATGAGCTTCGTCGCGTAAATGTTGAATTACTTTTAACGATTCTGAATTTTTATTGATATAAATGGGTACAGAATCGCCGGGAAAATAAATTTCTTCGAGTCGTTTAGCAATACCAATAACTGTAATTCTTCCTCTCAAATTAAGTTCATCAATCGACTTCATTGTGGAAGAAAGTTGTCCTTTTCCTCCATCCACAACAATCAATTGTGGCAGCGGCTTTTTTTCGTCGAGTAAACGTTTATATCTTCTGTAAACCACCTCCTCCATCGAAGCAAAATCATTTGGACCTTCTACTGTTTTTATATTAAAATGGCGATAATCCTTTTTAGATGGTTTGGCATTTTTAAACACTACACACGCAGCTACCGGCTCAGTTCCCTGCAAATTACTGTTGTCAAAACACTCAATATGTACCGGCAATTCTTTTAATTGTAGGTCGTTTTTTATAGTATTTAAAATACGATCGGTACGTATTTTCGGGTTCTTTAAAACGGCTTGTTTTTCTTTTTCCAGACGGAAGTACTTTGCATTACGCTGCGACAAATCTAACAACTGCTTTTTCTCTCCTCTTTGTGGAATACGAAACGTAATATTTTCAATTACATTTTTTAGTTTTAACGGAACTAAAATCTCCCTGGCATTACTAAATATTTTCTGTCTTATTTCAATAATCCCCATCAAAAGAAGCTCTTCCTGGGTTTCATCCAACACCTTTTTTATTTCCAAAGTATAGGTTTGAATAATGGCCCCTTTTATAATTTTTAAGTAATTTATATAGGCAAAATTCTCGTCTTCTTCAATTGTAAAAACATCTATATCTGTAATAACCGGTGATACAACTGTAGAGCGGCTTTGATATCGGTTTAAAGAATCAAACTTTTCCTTGATCTTAATGGCTTCCTCAAACTGAAGATTTTCTGACATATCATCCATCAACTCTTTCAAATGCTTGATAACACCGGAAACATTGCCTTTTAAAATATCAGTAATATCCTCAATTCCTTCATTGTATTTATCTTCCTGATAATATCCTTCACAAGGTCCGTAACAGTTGCCAATGTGATATTCCAAACACACTTTATACTTTCCGTTTTCTATATTTTCCTTCGACAAATTATAATTACAGGTACGCAACTTATATTCCGATTTAAACAAACTCAGCAAGGTTCGAACAGTGTAAACCGAAGTATACGGACCAAAGTATTTTGACCCATCACGAATTAAATTCCGGGTACTAAATACGCGTGGAAAAGCTTCGTTTTTTATACATATCCAGGGATAACTTTTATCGTCCTTTAACCGAATATTATACCGAGGCTGGTACTTTTTAATCAGGTTATTTTCGAGCAATAAAGCATCTTGCTCACTCTCCACAACCATGTGTTTTATATCGGTTATATTCCTAACCAGCAAAGCTGTTTTACGATGCTCGTGTGTTTTTGAAAAATAAGAATATACCCGTTTTCTTAAGTCTTTTGCTTTTCCAATATAAATAATAGTATTGGTATTATCGAAAAACTGATATATTCCGGGCTGGTGTGGTAAAACCGAAATAAGCGATTTTAAATAATCGAGATTTTTATTTACAGTTTGATATTTCAATTTTTAGTATTTAACCAAAACCTGAGTTTCGTACTCCTTCAACAGATCCTTATTTGGTGTACTAATAAACTCTAAATCGCAAATAAAACTAAAATACACTTTTTTAACTCCGCACTGTTGAGCCAATTTTAAAGCAGCCAAAGCAGTACCTCCGGTCGCAAGTAAATCATCGTGAATCAAAACTACATCGTCTTTACTTAAGGCATCAACATGCATTTCAATACTATCAGTACCGTATTCCAAATCATACGTTTCCGTAATAATATCACAAGGCAACTTACCTCTTTTTCGTACAGGCACAAATCCGGCATCGAGACGATTGGCAACCGCTCCGCCAAAAATAAAACCACGTGCTTCCAAACCAACCACCTTGGTAATTCCTTTGTCTTTAAAATTATCCGATATCGAATCGGTTACATATTTCATCGCCTCCTTGTTTTTAAAAAGCGTTGTAATATCTTTAAAACTTATACCTTCTTTTGGATAGTTGGGTACCTCCCTAATTTCCTTCTTTAAATCCATAACTATTTTTTGATTTGTTCCACGTGAAACACTAACGACCTAATAAAACCAAAAGCACATTTATATCGGAAGGAGAAACTCCGGAAATCCGTTTTGCCTGACCAATTGTTTTAGGTTGTATTTTTTCAAGTTTCTGTCGAGCTTCTGTCGAAATCGATTTCAACTCACTATAATTAAATTTATTTTCGATGTTTATGTTTTCAAATTTGTCGAGTTTTTCTGCAAGCAATTTTTCCCTGTTGATATAACCTTCGTATTTGATGGAAATTTCTGCTCCTTCAATAATTTCCATTTTTCGGTTGTCCGGAACCCTCTCCAGAAATGTTTTAAACGGGGTAATCACTTCAATCAGATCAAATATCGAAATCTGAGGGCGCAAAATCAGATCAAAAAGTTTTACACCTTGTTTTAATTCAGTCGTCCCCTTTTCTGTAAGTAACTGATTTACAAAGCGTGGCTTAACAGAAAACGATTTTGAAAACTCTATAATCTCTTCAATTAGAGTGTTTTTTTGTTCCAATAATTGAACACGTTCCAGAGAAGCTAACCCTAATTTATGCGATTTTTGAGTTAATCGTATGTCTGCATTGTCCTGACGAAGTAAAATGCGAAATTCTGCCCTACTCGTAAACATTCGGTAGGGTTCGTCCACTCCTTTTGTAACAAGATCATCAATTAAAACTCCAATGTAAGCTTCATTTCTTTTTAAAATAAAATTATGTTCATCAGAGCACGCTTTTAAATGCGCATTAATTCCTGCCATAATTCCTTGAGCTCCTGCTTCCTCATAACCCGTTGTTCCATTTATCTGTCCGGCAAAAAAGAGATTCCGTATAATTTTAGTTTCAAGAGTATGGTTCAATTGGGTTGGTTCAAAATAATCATACTCGATTGCATATCCGGGTCTAAAAATTTTAGCATTTTCCAAACCTGCAATTTTATGTAAGCCTTTTAACTGTACATCCCATGGTAAAGATGAAGAAAAACCATTTAAATAAAATTCGATTGTTTTTTCACCTTCAGGTTCAAGAAATAACTGATGTTTTTCCTTTTCTGCAAAAGTTACCAGTTTAGATTCAATACTGGGACAATATCGGGGACCCGTACTTTGAATTGTACCATCGAACATTGGCGATGCTTCAAATCCTTTCGCTAATTCGTCGTGAACATCAACACTAGTATGAGTAATCCAACAAGACCGCTGTTTTAATTTACTTTCCGTGCCAGGTAAATACGAAAACTTAAAATAACCTTCGTCTCCCTTTTGTTCTGTAAGTTTAGAAAAATCAATACTTCTCCCATCAATTCGCACAGGCGTACCCGTTTTCATTCTTCCGGTTTTAAATCCGGCGTCAAAAAGCTGTTCCGAAATATTATAAGAAGCGGCTTCACCAATGCGTCCGCCTTTCATTTTAGAAGCGCCGATGTGCATTAACCCATTTAAAAAAGTTCCATTGGTAAGTACAACAGTTTCAGCTCTAAAATCAATACCAATTTTAGTTTGTACACCCCTTACCTTTTTATCTTCAATAATAAGCTGCGTTACTGCATCTTGCCACAAATCAAGGTTTTCAATACTTTCTAAAATATCTCTCCATTCTTCAACAAAACGAAATCTGTCGTTTTGAGAACGTGGACTCCACATTGCCGGACCCTTTGAACGGTTCAACATGCGAAACTGTATGGTTGTTTTATCAGCGATAATACCGGAATAACCACCTAAAGCATCAATTTCACGCACAATTTGTCCTTTTGCAATACCACCCATTGCCGGATTACAAGACATTTGTCCGTATTTGGTCATATCCATTGTAATTAACAATGTTTTTGAACCTAAATTAGCTGCAGCGGCAGCAGCTTCACATCCTGCGTGTCCACCACCGACAACAATTACATCATATTTTGGCATCATAATTCCATCCCCCTAAAATCAACTTCACCTAAATAATAATTTTCTTTCTCCGTCATTTCTTCCTGCTCTTTATCAGTTTTATCGTTGTATCCTATCAAATGTAAAACACCATGAAAAACAACCCTATATAACTCTCTTATAAAAGTCGTTAGGTATTCGTTTGCATTTTCATTAATTCGATCAAGACTAATAAATAAATCGCCCGAAATTACATTTTCCTCCACATAATCGAAAGTAATAATGTCGGTATAATAATGATGATCAAGATATTGCTTGTTTATTTCCAACAAATATTTGTCGGAACAAAAGATAACTGATATAGAACCCAGTTCTTTTATTTCATTATTAATCAGAAACTTAACTCTATTTACAAGTGTGTCTTTAAAAAAATTTACAGGAGAATAATCTTCAAAAAAAAATTCTATTTCGTTCATTTACATTCTATTTCAAATTTCAAACTATTTCCCTTTTTGTTAAAAGTAAGTTTATCAGCAATGGTTTGTATTATATGTATTCCTCTACCCGATTCTTTTAATAAATTTTCCTTTGACGTTGGATTAGGTACTTCATTAATGTCAAAACCTTCTCCTTCGTCGGTAATAGTAACTGAAATCAGATGTTTTTTACAATCTACATTTAATTCTACCTTTTTTCTGTGATCTTCCTTATTACCATGAATAATGGAATTAACAGTAGCTTCAGAAATACACAAAAATACCTTATTAAAACAATCTTTGTTAAAATTATAATAGGAGAAAACATCTTCAATAAACTTCTCAACACGCTGAAGTTCTGAATGTTTAGAATCAATAACCAATATACTGGGTGCCTTTTCTATCACTACTTACTTTGAATGTTGTTTAGGTACTGTTTGTATTTTTTGTTATAAAAGTTATTTAATTTATGTGCATTCTTATTTAAGTACTCAATAGAGTAATTTTCTTTCTCTTTATACTCGAAAAATTTTACAGGGTTACTATAAAAATCTTCCGCACTTTCCGATTCTCTTTTATCTTCGAATTCTCTTTCCAATTCTGCCTTTTCAGCTTCCAACAATCGGGTAGTAATTAAGTTCTGACGCGTAATAGTTTGTGCATTAATCGATTTATTCATCAGTTCTTTCCGATTCTGTTCCAACATGTCGTCGATTTGTTTTAACGCGTCTTTTGCCTGACTTCCTACATTACCGCTGTTCATCATATCGCGAAGCATTTGTTGCATCATTTCGTGCTGCATTAAGCTTTGCCCCATCTGTTGACTCATTTTACCAGGATTTCCGTTTTTCATTTGGTCAATCATTTTTTGCAATTGCTGCTTAATACTTTCAGCCTGCTCTTTCATTTGACCCATGCCGGAGCTTCCGTTTCCGGGATTCTCGCATTGTTGATCACCCGGTTGACTATTAGCCTGCTGCTTTTCCAGATTTTCCAACGCTTCATTTAACATTAAAGCCAAATTATTTGCAGCCGTAATTACAAATTGCTGACTTCCCAAAGCGTTCGAAAACAAGGCTTCTTCCATTTGTTCTTTTGCCTTTTTTAAATTGATTTCCATTGAAACCAATTCGTTATTTACCATACTGCTTATTTGCGGAGTTCTCATAGCTAAAGTGTATAACGAATCTTTAACAATATTACTTTGATCGAGTATACGTTTTTGTTTCTGATTTAACTCTGTAAGTTTAGGATCTTTCACGTTAATTCCCTGCATATCAGTAAGAACTTCTTCTTGCGTGAACGAAAGAAGAATTAAATTACTTAGTATTTGCCGTAAATTTTGTATGTTCTCCTGATTTTGTTTTTGGTTGTTCATATCCAGCATTTGTTGCATTCCAAACGCCATATTTTTCATTTGCTCCGAAGTGTTTTGTAAACCGGAACCTGACTTCTTTTTGTTCTTTTTATCCAGATTCTCTTTTGTGTTTTCCATGCTTTTTCTAATCTCTTCAAAGTCTTCACTAAAGTCATCAAAATTCATAGGTTTTTCCAACTCCTTATTTATTTCAAGAGTTTCTTTTATTCTTTCCTGTAAATTTTTCAAACTTTGTTCGTGTTCTTCTACTACCTCTTTTGTTTCCTCGTAATTTTTATGTTCGCTTACATCCTGAGCCAGTTTTTCTTCTTCATCGGCCAGTTTGTTTACTTCATTTATTACATCTTGAAGTTGTTGTTCCATCTTTAATTTCTTCAACATCTCTAAATTCTTATCAAGTTGTTTCTGCAGATCTTCCATGGTTAAATCCATGTCTTTTGCCAACTCGTTTAATTTTTTGCTGTCGAAGTTTTCAGATAGTTTATTAAATTCTTCCATCAATTCCTTTAGCTCGTCGGTAAACACTTCTTCCAAAAGTTCTTCTATTTGCTTTTGTTTCTCAAGCATCGCCTGATTTTCTTCATTAAAAGAATTCATATAATTATTCAGACTCTCATTGTCCTTTTTAATTTTATCGTATAGTTGTTCAAGTTTATTTTGTTTCTGAACAATATCGTTTACCATCTGCGACTTTTCCCAATCTGATATATTGGTATCCATATTTTTTATTTGCAGATTTTTAATGTCCTTGTTTATCTCATTTGCTAACTTTTGACTTTCCTGAAACATTTTCTCAATATTCTCATACTGTTTATCAGTATTTGCCTGAAGCTCTTCTTTGTTCGGAAATAGAAATAGATAGCTCTCTGAAGTGGTGGTTTTAAAGTGATTGACAGCATCATTATCGGTAACCGAAAAATAGTACGATATACTTCCCTCCTTTTGTGGTAAATCATTAAAATCGTAACTAAAATAAAACTCCTGATCATTCATTGATCGTACAAAAGGAATGGAAATGGTTGAGTCTGAATTATCAATATTATAATGAAAACGTAAACCGGAAAAACCATAATCGTCACCGATAACGCCTTTAAAAAAGAAACGTGTTAGTTGTGTTGAATCAATGATTTGCATTACCTCAATTTCGGGAAACAAATCGGGAATAACGTCAATAGAATAGGAAAGTGCCAGTTCTTCTTCCGTTACTTTATTTTTAATAAAAACATTATATAAACTCGATTTATAAAAGTTCGATCGCAATTTAAATACTTCGTCTTGCCTTTCTCCGAAAATTTTTGTTGAATCATTAAAACCAATGTATAAACGAATCAACATCAATTCCATTAAAGGTCCACTCCACTTCGGTTCCGTTTGGTACTTGAACATCACCAATGTTTTCGAGAACCTGGTTTTGGAGACCTGTATATTTTGGAGGATAAACCGACGTTGTGAAATTTGTAATTCCTGGTTTTGGTAATAATTGTAGATTGTAAGTATCCGATTTAAATTTCAAATCCGTAAAATAAAACTGAACAGGATTAATAACCGAAGACATTTCAAATTGAAACGAACCTGCAGATGTAGGTTTCATCAGGTAATTATTTCCTTCAATATTTACATATACAATTTGTGGCAGCTTCATCTCCTTGCGTATTTACATTAATAACAAAAGCATCCCCCTTTTTTGCTTTTAATTCCGAATTTTCAAGTGTAAAAGTAAAAGGAGCCGGTTTAACAAATTCCTGATTGTAATGAATAAGTCGATTGGTTGAGTCGGTATATACATTTTTATTAACAGTAAAAATACCAACCGCTACTAATAAACTAATAATCAAATACATACCAATTATTCGGATGTTTTTAAACTGAACAGCCTCGTTAAAATCAAAAACCTTTAATTCATCAATTTTTTGATCGATACTGGCCAGTAAAATATCACTTGAATAAGAGGAATCGTTTACATCCGCTAATTCAATTATATTTAACAGCTTATCCTTAATTTCGCCAAAATGTTTTTGAATAAGAACTGTTGACGATTTTAAATCGATTGGTTTAATAATGTGCAACAAGCGTAAAAATGGGATTCCTACGAATTGGAGCAATAATAGAATACCAAATACGATAAACCCGTAAAAGATTATTTTTCTAATTTCAGACGACAAATAAACAAAATACTCTACCAGCGAAAATGCAGTATACAGTGCAATTAACACAACTGCAGATAATACCAATCCTTTTATTAATTGATACGAATAATACTTCAGTTTAAAAGAATTGAGCTTATTAACAAGTATGTTGAAATTTTCTGTCATTTTTTCTAAACTACTATTTTACAGGCTTCTAATTTTCTTACCAATTGTTAATAAATGTGGATAAACTGGTAAAAAAACAAAAATAATCTTTTAAGTTAATATTTGCTCTTTTCACATATTTCTTCATATAAATGGAATAAAGAAATAAGCACATCGTTTTTATTATTTTTTAATTGAAACATATCCACATTCTATTAACCTGTTTATATCGCTTTAATGAAACCAACAACCACTATTAACAGTTGTTTAAAACTTATCTTAAGAACTTACATTTTAATACTTTATTTACTAAATTAGTGTTGAAAAGTGACTCAAAAAAGTGTTTACTTTATCTTTAAAAAAAGTAAGAAATAGAAATTAACATCTATAAACAGGATATAATTACTAGTATTACTTTTATATTTGTTTAATTAAGAATATTAATAATAGAAGTTTGGACATACTTTTAGTTGAGGACAACTTATTAAATCAAAAAGTAGTTACGTTTAACCTAAAAAAATACAGTTACAACGTAACAGCTGTTAGCAATGGACCCGATGCAATCAAAGCGGTTGCAGATCAAACCTTCGATTTGATTTTGATGGATCTTATGTTGCCGGAAATGGATGGCTATGAGATTACCACAGAAATCAGAAAAATGGAAAAGGTAAAAGGTACTGATAAACCGGTGCCTATTATTGCTATTACGGCGAATACATTGGATAATGACCGCGAAAAATGTTTTGAGGTAGGTATGAATGAATACTTATCTAAACCCTTTACAGCCGAACAATTAATTGATAAAATACGAATGTTTATTTCGTAGATTTGTTTTATGGACGAGAGTTTAGATTTAAGAGGAAATTCGTACGCTGACAATGAAAAGGAGTTGGATAAACAACTCCGACCACTACAATTCAGTGATTTTAGTGGACAGAAACAAATTGTTGAAAACCTTGAAATATTTGTTACCGCCGCAAAAATGCGTGGCGAATCGTTGGATCATGTGTTATTGCATGGACCACCGGGATTAGGAAAAACAACTTTGTCGAATATTATTGCCAACGAACTGGGAGTTGGCATAAAAATTACATCGGGACCGGTTTTGGATAAACCAGGCGATTTAGCCGGTTTGCTAACCAATCTGGAAGAAAGCGATGTACTTTTTATTGACGAAATTCACCGCCTCTCCCCCATTGTCGAAGAATATTTGTATTCGGCAATGGAAGATTTCAGGATCGATATAATGATTGACAAAGGACCCAGCGCACGTTCGGTTCAATTGGAACTTAACCCTTTTACTTTAATCGGAGCTACAACCCGATCGGGATTATTAACTTCTCCCCTACGGGCCAGGTTTGGCATTAAATCGCATCTGGAGTATTATGATGCCGATATTTTAACCGGAATAGTAAAACGCTCCGCAGGTATACTTAAAGTGGAGATAAGCGACGATGCAGCCTCTGAGATAGCTTTCAGGAGTCGTGGTACACCTCGTATCGTTAATTCTTTGCTTCGAAGAGTAAGAGATTTTGCCCAGGTAAAAGGGAATGGTACAATTGACATGGCTATTACACGTCATGCTTTGGCAGCTTTAAACATTGATAAACATGGCCTGGACGAAATGGATAACCGTATTTTGGTGGCAATTATTGATAAGTTTAAAGGCGGACCTGTTGGAATTACAACCATAGCAACTGCAGTGGGCGAAGATGCAGGTACCATTGAGGAAGTGTACGAACCTTTTTTAATTAAAGAGGGATTTATTAAACGAACTCCCCGAGGCAGAGAAGTTACCGACTTGGCATACAAACATTTAGGAAAAGTAAAATACGGGGATATGCCAGGTTTATTCTAAAATAAAAAGTGAAGATTAACGAATATTGAATGATGATTTATATTTTATCCGAAAATCAATATTCGTTAATCAACTTTACTTTTCATTCTAATTTTTCTCAATAAATTTTACCTCAAATAACCTTGGATAAAGTTTTCCGGTAACGTACATTTTATCGTTTTCTTTATCGTAGGCAATGCCATTTAATACGTCAATTCTGTCTTCTGGTTTATGGTACATATCAATTAAACCTTTTAGGTTAATTTCTTCCAGAACCTTACCTGTTGAAGCATCAATTTTTACAATAAAATCGGTGGTGTAAATGTTGGCATAAATAATACCATCAATGTATTCCAGCTCGTTTAGCACATTCATTGTACCTCGGTCGTTTGCCACCTGAATGGTTTTTACAATCGAAAAATCTTCCGGATTTAGCCAGGTTAAAACATTTGTTCCGTCGCTCATAATAAGGTGGGTTCCGTCGTTGGTAAGCCCCCACCCCTGTTCCGATTTGTAAGTAAAACTATCGATAACTGCAAAGCTTTCCAGATCGTAGACAAATCCTTTTTGAGCATGGTAGGTTATCTGATAAATTTTATTGTTTAAAATGGTAATTCCTTCACCAAAATACTTGTCGTCCATGTCGAACGTTTGCAGAGGTTTTCCGGTTTTAATATCAATTTTTAAAAGTTTAGAATGACCGGTTTCGCCTGTACCTTCATACAAATATCCCTTGTAATATTCCAAACCCTGTGTGTACGAGGTTTTTAAATGAGGATACGAGTTAATTACCTGGTAAGTAAGTTGTTTTGGTTTTATATCAGGACAGAACTGTTAGCGCTTTTGTTCTGGTGTTTTTCAGGCCGTCAGTTTTTTCCGCATCCACTTTTAAAGTAGTTAGTCCCAAAGCATCCAGCTCAACATTTTCTATTACAAAATCCAGCTCGTTTGATTCTTTTAAAAGCCTGTTTTGATAATAGACCTTAATGTTTTTTATCTCGCCGTCGCGCAGTTTGGTTTTTACGTTTACATCCACTTTATCGCCGTAAGTAAATTGCGTATTGTTTGGCTTTATAGTAAGCGAACTAACCGGTTTACGAGGGCGTTTGGTGGACTTGCTTGAACAGGATAAAAATGTTACAAACAGTGAAAGTATCAGTACTATTGGAAAAAGGTTACGTTTCATTTTTGAAATATTTTTCAGCCCAAATATAAAACTAATTGCACAAAGGTTGTTTTTCAATTCAGCATCAATGCAAATGATTTTATCTTTACGCAAAATTTGAATCCTTTGAATCCATTTAAAAAATTAGCAAGCGATACGGCAATTTACGGTGTGAGTAGCATTGTTGGTCGATTTTTAAACTGGTGGCTGGTACCCTATTATTCGTTTATGTTTTTGCCTGGCGAATATGGTGTTGTTACCAACATGTACGCTTATGTAGCGTTTTTTCTGGTGTTTTTAACCTTTGGCATGGAAACATCGTATTTTAGGTTTGCATCAAAAAGCGATAATCCCGAAAGTGTCTATTCAACTTCAATAATTTCGCTGTTTTTTACCACACTTTCTTTTGTTTTGCTGGCATCGGTATTTCGGCAGGAAATTGCCAATTTAATCCAGTATCCCGATCATCCTGAATATGTACTTTGGTTTGCGATAATTTTAGGAGTTGATGCATTTACTGCCATTCCGTTTGCTCGTTTACGCCTGAATAACAGACCTTTAAAGTTTGCTTTTGTTAAATTTGTATTCATAGGTTTTAATATAGCTTTTAACCTGTTTTTTATATCGCTTTGTCCTAAACTGCTTCAAAATAATCCTGATTCAATCGTAAATTATGTTTATTCAGCAGATATTGGTGTGGGATATGTTTTTATTTCAAACCTGCTTGCATCGCTTATAACTCTAATTTTATTGTTGCCCGAAATATTCAGGGTAACATTTACCTTCGATAAAAAGCTGATGCAACAAATGTTAAGCTACGGTTTTCCAATTTTAATTGTTGGATTAACCGGGATGGTAAATCAGAATATTGATAAAGTTTTAATTCCGTTTTTGGTGCCCGAAGACCAAAATCCAATGTTTCAGCTCGGAATTTACGGAGCCAATTACAAACTGGCCGTGTTGATGAATATGTTTATACAGGCATTTCGTTATGCATTTGAACCCTTCTTTTTTGCCCGCAGCAGTTCAAAAGACGATCCAAGAGTATATGCCACGGTTATGAAATACTTTGTAATTTTTGGTTTGCTTATTTTTCTTGGTATGGTACTTTTTATCGATGTTATAAAAATAATTGTCGATTCGGAATACCACGAGGGTTTAAAAGTAGTTCCGTTAATACTTATGGCCAACCTGTTTTTTGGTATGTATTTTACACTTTCGTTGTGGTATAAATTAACCGATAAAACGCGCTACGGTGCCTACATAGCATTGTTTGGAGCCGCAATTACGCTTGTGTTAAACATTGTACTAATTCCGGTTATGGGCTACATGGGATCTGCAATTGCAGTATTTATTTGCTTTTTAATAATGATGCTGATCTCGTATTTTATGGGGCAAAAACACTATCCGGTACCTTACGATGTAAAACGCATCGGAAATTATTTTTTGGCAGCAATGATTTTGTATGCACTTTCGTATTTTACAAACGATTTATCACCGGTTCTTAAGTACTTAAGCCACACAACTTTTATTGGCATATTCTTGTTAATGGTATTCAGGTTCGAAAAAAGTGAAATAAGTCGCTTATTTAAAATCAATAAAAAGAAATAAGTATCAAAAAGTATTAATTTTGTGAAATGAAGCATTTAGAAGGTAAAGTAATTGCATTGGCCAGCGATCATGCAGGATTTGCAAAAAAACAGGTAATCAAAAAATTTTTGAACGATAACAATATCGAATTTAAAGACCTTGGATGTTATTCAGATGAAAGTGTTGATTATCCGGTGTATGCGCACCTAATGGGAGAAGCAATTGAAAAAGGCGAATATGAAATTGGAATAACCTTTTGCGGCAGCGGTCAGGGAATTAGTATTGCTGCAAACAAGCATCAGGGAGTTCGTTCGGGAGTTTGCTGGAATACCGAAATAGCAACATTGGCACGTCAGCACAACAATGCAAATGTTTGTGCAATTCCCGGTCGTTTTGTTTCCGACGAAGAAGCAATTGCAATTGTTACAGCATTTTTAAGTGCTGATTTTGAAGGTGGCCGTCATGCGCGTAGAATTGAACAGATTCCGATAAAATAATTGATGCCAAAATTACAAAACATATTTCTCAAGGATTCTAAAATCGCGTTTGATAAAACGCACCGCAAAACTTTAAATTTTAATATTTCGAAGTACGACGAAGCGGTTGCAAAAGGAAAGCTTAGGTACAGAAATATGGATTTGGCAAAACAAAGAGCTTCGTATTTAAAAGGTAAAGTTGTGGCCAATCTGGCTACGTATCTCGAAGAGTTTGAAAACAAGGCAACAAACAACGGGATTGATGTTGTTTGGGCACGCAATGGCGAGGAAGCTGTAACTGAAATCATTAAAATTTTAGAAGAGAACAACGCAAAGCTTTTGGTAAAAAGCAAGTCGATGATTTCGGAAGAAATTGAATTAAATGAAAACCTGGAAAAGGCAGGTTTTGAACCGGTTGAAACCGATTTAGGTGAATTTATTGTTCAGGTTGCAGGAGAAAAACCATACCATATTTTAACTCCGGCAATGCACAAATCAAAAGAAGATGTTGCCGATCTTTTTCATAAAGAATTTAAAACACCACCCGATTCCACACCAACAGAACTAACTCTTTTTGTGCGAAAAGTATTACGCGAAAAATTTACTTCGGCCGAAGTAGGTGTTACCGGAGCTAATTTTTTAGTGGCCGATGTTGGGGGAGTAGCGTTAACTGAAAACGAAGGAAACGGTTTTATGTCGGTTTCGTTTCCCAAAGTGCACATTGTAATTGCCGGAATCGAAAAAGTAATTCCTTCAATAAACGATTTACAACTTATGTTTCCGCTGCTTTCGGCACTTGGAACCGGGCAGCAGGTTACCGTTTACAATTCGTTATTAACTGGTCCAAAACGTGATAATGAAAGCAATGGACCCGATAAAATGGTGGTTGTTTTACTCGACAATCAACGAACAAAAATTGCAAACGATAAAACGCATTATAAGTCATTAAAATGTATTCGGTGTGGAGCTTGTTTAAATGCTTGCCCCATTTATAAAAACGTTGGAGGATACACGTATAACACCACCTACAGTGGTCCCATTGGTTCTGTAATTACACCTTTTTTAAAAGGCTTCGAGAAGTATGGTCATTTAAGTTTTGCCTGTACAGTATGTGGAGCATGCACCGATGTATGTCCGGTAAAAATACCATTACACGATTTAATTTTGCAGAACCGAAAACGTAGCATTGAACAAAATCAAGGTAGTTTTGGTTGGAATGCAGGAATGAAAGCTTATGAATGGGCTTTTAAAAAGCGTAAAAATATGGATTTTGTAAACGGCGACATTAAAAATGCGGTTGTTACAACACAAAAAAACGTTCTGGGTAAACAAAAGAAATTTCCTACCTTCTCGGATTATTCGTATAGTAAACAAACAAAGTTAAATTTAAAATAATTGTCATGTTATCAAACACTTGCAAGTACGCATTAAGAGCCTTGATTTATCTTGGAAAATTTTCGGAGGATGACAAACGTATCGGCATAAAAAAGATCTCGGAAGATCTTGGATTGTCGTCACCTTTTCTTGGAAAAATTCTGCAAAATTTGGTAAAACAAAAATTATTGGTTTCTACAAAAGGACCAAACGGAGGTTTTTCCTTGTCACGTCCGGCAGCCGAGATTAATTTATGGGACATTGTAACCAAAGTGGATGGCGAAGAGTTTTTTACAAATTGTCTGATTAGTTTGGAACCGTGCAAAACACACGATCCTTCAAAACCGCTTTGCCCGGTTCATGCACAGTACAATAAATTACGAAAAGAAATTTGTGGTTTTTACAAGGAAACCAGTCTTGAGGTAATTAGCCAGGACATTGATAAATACGAAGATTTAATGAAGTTGTAGGTTTTTATTGTTTTTGCCATCCTGAATGTCAGGAGAAGAGAATAGTATCAATTTTAAACAGACAGATTAAACGAGTATTTCGATTTTTTTACCTTTTACAAAAAAGCGGTAAAAAACAACAGCAACAGCTAATCCTGCAGTATTGGCCCATAAATCGTACACATCGCTGTGTCGGCTTTTTGTAATTTTTTGTTGCAAAAATTCCAATGCAACAGCCAAAACCAGGGCCAATAAAGGAGTCCAGAAATAAAAGTTAGGAGTAAACTGTTTTACAGGTCTGAAAAGTAACAGACAAAGAATAAAAAATAGCCCAAAATGCACGATTTTATCGAAATGGGGGATTTTTAAAAATGGTTCGGATGGCAGCTGATTGGCAGGCATAAACAGAAGGTAGCACATAAGAGCGAACCAAATAACGAGTCTCCAATAGTGGGAAATATTCATGGCAGGTATTTATATTCATATTCCTTTTTGTCGTCAGAAATGTTATTACTGCGATTTTTACAAAACTGTAAATACCTCGCTTCAACAGAAATTTCTTTCAACATTATTAACAGAAATCAAAGAACGTAAAAACTACCTTCAAAACGAAACGATTGAAACCATTTATTTTGGAGGTGGAACACCTTCGGTTTTAAGCAACTGGGAGTTAGCACAAATTTTGAGTTCCATTGCCGATAGCTTTACTGTAAGCTCTGGTGTTGAAATTACTTTTGAAGCCAATCCGGATGATTTAACAAACAGTTATTTAAAGGCCATTCAACAGGCTGGAGTTAATCGTTTAAGTATTGGAATTCAGTCGTTTCAGGATTCACATCTGAAAAAAATGAACCGAAGGCACAATGCTGCAGAAGCAATAGAAGTGATTAAAAATGCTGCAGAAATTGGTTTCGACAACATTAGTGCTGATCTGATTTATGGTTTACCCAATTTAAACCAAACCGAATGGAAAGATAGTTTACAACAGGTTTTTCAACTTCCGGTTCAACATTTATCGGCTTATCATTTAACGTATCACGAAGGAACTGCTTTTTATACCTGGTTAAAAAAGGGAACATTAAAAGAGTTGAACGAAACGGAAAGTGTTGACCAGTTTACTACTTTACTTAAATACGCAAACAAAGCTGGTTTTGAACAATACGAAATATCAAATTTTGCCAAAAATGAAATGTATTCGAAGCATAACACATCCTATTGGATGGGGATAAAATACCTTGGTCTGGGTCCTTCGGCACACTCGTTCGATGGAAAATCGCGCCGCTGGAATGTTTCGCATGTTGAAAGTTACATAAAAGCCTTTGCCAACAAATCAGATTATTTTGAAGAAGAAATATTAAGCGAAAAAGATCGTTTTAACGAGTACATTTTAACCCGGATTCGAACAAAATGGGGGCTTTCGTTAGATTTTGTAAACCAGCATTTTGGGGCTGAAAACAGAGCGTATCTTTTAAAACAAACATCAAAATATATAAACACAGGAATGGTACTGCTTAACGGCGATGTAATTACCTTATCAAACAAAGGGCTGTTTATATCAGACGAAATAATGGCCGATCTTATTATTATTTGATTGTTAACCAATTAGTTGAAATCGAAATTCAGAACAATAAATATTGTTAAACCTACCGCAGGGATAGTTTATTTCACTATTTTAGCGGTTCTTTTTTAAAAACAGATTGCATGCAGGTTAAAATTGTAAATAAATCGAAAAACGAATTACCGGCTTACAGTACACTATTTTCGGCCGGAATGGACTTAAGAGCCAATCTTGAAAATCCAATAACATTAAAACCTCTGGAAAGAATTTTGGTTCCAACCGGTTTATTTATCGAATTGCCGCAAGGTTACGAGGCACAAGTTCGTCCGCGTAGTGGATTGGCTTTAAATAAGGGAATTACAGTGTTAAATACTCCCGGAACAATTGATGCAGATTATCGTGGCGAAATAGGTGTAATTCTGATCAACTTGTCGCAAGATGAATTTGTTATAGAGAACGGAGAGCGCATTTGCCAAATGGTTGTTGCAGCTCACGAAACAGTGGAATGGAATTTGGTAGAGGAATTGGAAGAAACAGAAAGAGGAGCGGGTGGTTTTGGCCACACCGGTAAAAAATAAGATGAAGAAATTAATTAGTAAAGGACTTGGAGTTGCAGCGCTTGCAGTAGCAATTTCATCGTGTTCGGGTCCAAAACAAATTACCGAACAACAAGTAGCAGAGGCCGCAGTTGACGGGCCTACAACTGAACTTGTTGAGCAGAAACAAAAGGAGTTTGAATACCTTTTTGTGGAGGCTTTAAAACAAAAAATGTTTGGTAATGCACAAGAGGCAATTCAGTTGCTTTCGAGTTGTTTGGAAATCGATCCGAACTCGTCGGCAGCAATGTTCGAATTGGCCAATATTCATGCGGTAAACAACGATTTTACAAGTGCATCACTTTTACTCGAAAAGGCGATCAGTTTAAATCCGGACAACAAGTGGTATAAACTGTTGCTGGCACAAATTTATCAGCAAACAAATAAATTTTCGGAAGCAGCTAATATTTATTCCGAGCTGTTAAAAGAGGAGCCTGAAAACCTGGAGTACATTTATATGAAAGCTGCACTTTTAGCCAGCTCTCAACGTTATGATGAAGCAATTGATGCTTACGAGCAAATGGAACAAGAGACCGGAATAAACGAACAGATTTCGGTAGCAAAACAGCAAATTTATGTGCAGTCGGGTAATGTTGACAAAGCTTTTGAAGAGATAAATAAATTGATTGAAAACAATCCTTCAGAAGCTAAATATTATGGTTTACTGGCTGATTTGTACCAAAGCCAGGGCGATAAAGAAAATGCATTAAAAAACTACCTGAAAATACTTGAACTTGATCCTGAAAGTGGTTTTGTACACTTTTCGCTGGCTAATTATTACCTCGAAAACAACGAATTGGATAAATCGTTTAACGAAACAAAACTTGGTTTTGCCAGTGCCACGGTCGATCTTCAAACAAAACTTCAGCTGTATTGGATGCTAACATCCAATCCGCAACAATCAAAATTGAATACCGTACAACAAGAAGAATTGATCGAAATTCTTTTGGAAAATCATCCTGACGAAGCGATGGTACATACTGTTTACGCCGAAAATTTAATTAAAGAAAACAAACTAAAAGAGGCGCGAACCGAATTATTAAAAGCACTCGATATTGAAAGTAACGATTATCCGGTTTGGGAACGTACCATGTTAATTGATAACGATTTGCAAGATTGGGAAGCGTTGTACGAACATACTAAAAAAGTGATCGAATTGTTTCCAAATCAAACACAGGGTTACTTTTTTAATGCCATTGCCTGTGTTCAGCTTGAAAAATACGAAGAAACAATAAAAGTGAGTGACGAAGGTTTGGATTTTGTGCTTGAAAATCCTCAGCTGCAAGCCAACTTTTTAATGTTAAAAGGAGAAGCGATTTACAAACTCAACAAAAAGACAGAAGCCTTTAAAATATTTGATAAAGCGGTTGAAATTGATCCTGAAAATTACCTGACGTTGAATAACTACGCTTATTATTTGTCGGTTGAGGGCACAAATCTCGACAAAGCAGAACGAATGAGTGGTAAAGTTGTGGAGCGTTTTCCTGATAATTCGACGTATTTAGATACGCACGCATGGGTATTATTCAAAAAGGGAGAATATACGCTGGCTAAGTTTTATATGGAGTCGGCTATCAACAACGGGGGAGAAGATAATCCGACTTTACTGGAGCATTTTGGCGATATTTTATTTAAAGCCGGAAAACAAAAAGAGGCTTTGGAATATTGGAAGAATGCAAAAAATAACGGTGGCGATTCTGATGTACTCGATCGTAAGATTAAGGAAGAAAAATATATTGAAGAGTAAAATGGCGAAGAAAAGTCTGTTAAAGTTTTCGGTATTTGGGCTTTTTATTGTTAGTCTGTGGCTGTCGTCGTGTAAAGGACCAAGCGAATTGCCCAGGGTGGAAGCAAGGCCAATAAGCACCAATAAACTTCTAAAAAAAGTGGAGCAAAACGCCTTCGACTATGAGTACCTTTCAATAAAACGAATAAAATGTAACTACTCCAGCAGCCAGTCGAAAGCTGCTTTTAAAATTAGTCTGAAAGCCGAAAAAGATGAACAAATACTGGTTTCAATCAGTAAATTAAATATTCCGGTTGGTCGGGTTTTACTTACTCCGGATAGTGTAAAGTATGTGAATTACATCGATCGAAATTACTTTATCGACGACTACAGTTATTTAAGCGATTTTTTGAACATCGACCTCAATTTTGCAACCATTCAGGCGATTATCTCCAACAATGCCTTTTCGTACCGGGACGATCCTAAAAACAAGGATTTTAAAACTTTTGATTCATTCATCGAGTCGAACATGTATGTGCTTCAGTCTGAAAAAACAAAGAAAATCTCAAAAATAGAGGAGAAAGCCAAGCCACAGAAAATAGAACGCCGCTTAAAACGTTTGGATGATGAAGCGCTTATTGTTCAAAAGATGTTTTTTGATCCGCAAAATTTTGCACTCAACCAAATTCAAATTAACGATAAAACCAATAACCGTTTTGTAAACCTTCTGTTCAGCGAATTTACAAAGGTTGAAAGGAAGGATTATCCGGGAGCCATCGAAATGAGTTTTCTTTCGGAAGAGGAAGAAATAAATATGAAAATAACCATGAGTGGCTTTTCTACTGAAAAAATTGAGACCTTCAGTATTAAAATTCCGGAAAAATACGAGTTGATACAAGTTAACGAGTGATAAATCAGTTACATTAGTACAAATCTTTTTTTGGAATGAGAGGAGTTTTTTTAGGCTGTATATTCCTGTTGTTTCAGTCTGTTTGTGTGGCACAGAACATTTCCGATTTACAAAAGAAAAAACAAGATGCCGCAAAAGAGATTGAATACACCTCTCGTTTGTTAAACGAAACACAACAAAGCGAAAAATCCTCCTTATCAAAATTACGTTTGCTTACTTCAAAAATAAGCTACCGAAATGCCATTTTAACAAGTATTAAGCACGAAATAGATATTTACGACGAATGTATTGCCAATAATACCCTGGCCATTGAATTGCTTACAAATGACCATGAAAAGTTAAAAGAGGAATATGCCGTTTTGGTGACACTTGCCTATAAAAACAAAGGTTCAAGCGACCAGTTGCTTTTTCTGCTGTCGGCCGAAAGTTTTAACCAGGCGTATCGGCGCATGTTGTATTTTAAACGATACACTGCATTTCGCCAGAACCAGGCAAATACCATTGCAACCGTTCAGGAGGTTTTGGACAATAACAGACTAAAACTGGAACAGCAAAAACAGGCAAAACAGGCGTTAATTGGAGTAACACAAAAAGAAAAACAAACACTTGCCAAAGAACAGGGACAACAAAGTTCCGAATTGCAACAGTTGAAGAAAAAGAAAAGCAGTCTTCAGAAAACCTTAAACGATCAGCGAAAAATAGAACGTCAGCTCGAGCGCGAAATTCAACGAATAATTGAAGAGGAGGCACGCAAAAGCAGAGATGCCGGTGGTCCTGGATTTGAACTAACACCCGAACAAAAACTTATAGGAAACAGTTTTGAGCAAAACAAGCAACGTTTGCCCTGGCCTGTTGAACGCGGGATTATTGTGGAACATTTTGGTGTCCATCAGCACCCGGTTTTAACCAATGTTCAGGTTCAAAATAACGGAATAAACATTGCCACTGAAACCGGAGCCACGGTACGTTCTATTTTTAATGGCGAAGTAAGCAGGGTGTTTGGTATTTCGGGGGGAAATACGGCTGTAATTATACGCCACGGTAGCTTTTTAAGCGTTTATTCCAATCTTCGTGAGGTGGTGGTTAAAAAGGGCGATAAAGTGCTTACCAAACAAAAAATAGGAACGGTTTACACCGATTTTGATGACGGAAATAAATCCATTCTGAAATTCCAGATTTGGAAAGAAAGTACCAAACTAAATCCTGAACTTTGGATCGGACGGTAAGTTCTATTTCTCATCCAGTTTTTCCTGAATTTCCTTCAGGTTGTTTAAAATTTCCATGGTAACCGGATTTTCAATCGCGGCATTTCGCATTTCTTCTTTGCGTAAACCCAGTTTTGTATCGAGTCTTCCAAGTACCAGCGAAAAAAGCATAAAAACAACCATCATAAGTGGGTAGGTAATCAACTTGTTTTCATCCAGAAATGTGCGGATTGATGCGTCTTTAAAATCATTCAAAAACATAAAGGCGATCATCACAAAACTAATGTAACCAATGTACATTCTGGCACGATCGATGTATATCTTCCATCGAATGAACGCGCGCTTATCTAATTTAATACCAAATAGTTTCATGCTAAATTAATTTATTAAATAATGGGTGCAAGATCGTGATTTAACAACAAAAAAGGCAATATTAATTGCAATAGTTACTGTTTTATGATTGTAGGATTTACCGGGTATTCTCAAAGTAGTTTTTGATCAGTAAAAATATGAGAGAATGTATTTTGACAGAATTAGTACGCTTATTGTTGAAAATTGAATTTCCGGAAACGCAGAAATAAAAACAGCCTGTGACAAATTAATTATCACAGGCTGTTTTGAAATTGTTTCAATTTAAGGGCTGCGTATTTTAAAGCTCTTCTTTTAATGCTTGAATCAAATCGGTCTGAAAATTTGAAATAATGGCTTTTACTTCAGCAATGTATTTATCTGCATTGGCTTGCAGTGCATATTCACCTGAAGTTGCTAAACCAAAGTATTCCAATTTATTGAGATCCGTTTCGGTTAAACCCATACTCCAGTCGTTGTTTCCCCAAATGGGTAACTCTCCAAAAGTTATGGTAACTCCGTCAATTACTACCGTTGGCTGAATGGATAAAGCAGGTTTTGTTTCCAGTCGTGATGTTTTATAACCCCTGCCACCATCAAACCAGGCAAAGGTGAGATTATAATAAACAGCGATCAAAGAAACACCATTCTGTGCCGAAAGATTTTGATAAAATGTGCCATATACTTTTTTATCGGTCATATAAACATTTTTATTAACAGGGCGGAAATATACAGCTTCTTTAACACCCCAAACACCAAAACCGGGCACTACAGCATCCATTATACTTGCCTTTACAGGAATAGGGTCGCTTCCGGTTTTTCCTATCCATGAACCTTTATCGCCACTTTTTTTAACTGCCCATGCACTTTTTAATAGTTCGTCGCCGTCGGTTATTGTTAATCCTGCTCCGGAAATTCCTTCGGTAAATTGTTGGTACAATTCTTCAACCATTTGTTGAAAAGGTTCTTGTGGGATGCCTCCAAAAAATACTTCCGAGAAAACAGATCCTTTGGCGTTACTTTCAGATCCTTTCATTACGAGTGCATTTCCAATGGCGTAGTCCCTGATAAATGACTGATTTTGTTGAAGGTTCTTTTTTGCTCCACCTGAAACCTTGATTTTTCCTTTGTATTTGTCCATAAAATCAACGGTTTCCCATTTTGTTTTTTCAACAGTCTTTTTTTCTTTTGCCATTGATGTTGGAAGCAGGGCGACGGTGAAGATCGCCAGTAATAAAAGTGTTTTGATTTTCATAATTCTAATTTTTAATTACTAATTTATTTTGACTAAGTAGAAAATAGAACACATGAGAAAAATCTGGCTTATTAGCCCGCTTGCATTTCCTGGATAAAAATTGTGAAAAATAGGAATGAATTAAATTGAGGGAAACGCATCTTTAAGTATTTTAATATTCACAAAACAAAAGTTTATAAGAAAAGTTTAACAACTTCATCAAATAAGGTTAGAATACTATTTTTATGATGATATAACCATCATTAAGGATGACATTGAGAAAGGTGTGAATAATGTAAGTATCAGGAAATTAAATAATTGAATCTTAAGAATTTGGACTCTAATAAATTTTGTAATTTACTAAAGAGCTCATTCAACGTTTTTTCTTATGCTCTGTTTTGTTGAGCAAATAATTTTATGGCAACTGAGTTATTTCTCTGGTTAAGGCTTTTTGTGATGCAGTTAGTTTTAACCCTCTTAAATCTTTGCAGCCGCTTCGGTATTTCTAAGTGTAAATTATAAATGTATTTTCAGAAATGCAGGCATAAAAAACCGGCAATCAGCCGGTTGTATTTTAAGTGGTTTGTTTTACAGATTGGCAACCCGTGTAAGTGTAGGAATATCTAAAAATTTTATTTTCCTGCCTTGCAATTCAATCATTTTATCATTCTTGAATTCCGACAACAAGCGAATTACCGACTCGGTAGCTGTTCCCACCATGTTGGCAAGTTCTTCACGGGTTAGCGAAATTTGAAGTGTATTCTGATTATCCAGGTCAAAATTTTCTTTTAACAGCAAAAGTACTTCAGCCAAACGTTCGCGCACTGTTTTCTGTGCAATGTCGGTAATGTAGTCGTTGGCTTCGCGCAATTCGCGACATACAATTTGCAACATGTGATGTGAAAACTGCCAGTTGTTTTGAATCAGAAAAAGTAAGGTTTGATATGGAACGTGGCACAAAGCAGCTTCGTCGATTACCTTTGCAGTAGTACATGCCAGTTCCTGACTTAATAAGGAACGGTATGCAATAATTTCTCCTTTTTTGGCAAATCGTATGATCTGTTCTTTACCGTCAATTCCGGTTTTAAAAATTTTTACTATTCCGCGGGTAACACAAAAAAATCCGGTAAGCCGGCTTCCCTCACGATATATTATAGTTCCTTTTTTGTAAAGCGAGCATGTTTTTTCATAATTTAAACGGTTAAATTCTTCTTCAGTCAATTTTTTAAACAACTGAAAACCAGTTAGATTAGAATCTCCCTCACTTGGCCTTTTAATTGCACTTCTCATTTCTGTTTAAATATTTTTTAATAAAACTGAAACCTTTCTTTAATCAATGCTAAAAATACAATTATCTTCAACACTGGAAAAACTATTTATATACATATTTAGATGTTGTATATTTGTTGCAAAAATAATTGAAAACTATTTAAAATTAGGATGTTATGAAGCATATAGTAGATATGTCGTGGACAGACAAGATTGCTTTCGAAGCAGAAATAGACGGGCACAAGGTAATTATCGATGCGCCGGAAGAAGCAGGTGGCAGCGACCTGGGGCCTCGTCCCAAGAAATTAATGTTGACAGCACTGGCGGGATGTACAGGCATTGATGTGGTAATGATTCTGAAGAAAATGAAAGTGGAATTTGAGGCGTTTAATGTAATTGTTGAAGGGGAATTAACTGAAGATCACCCAAAACGCTACAATAAAATGACAATTGTTTACCAGTTTAAAGGCAAAGATTTGCCAATGGAAAAATTGGAAAAAGCAGTAAAACTTTCAGAAGAAAAATACTGTGGTGTTAGTGCCGTTTACCGTCAGGCAATGGAAATGAACACAGAAATCAGAATAGTAGAATAAGATTTTCGGTTCGGAATAATAAATAAGAAGCAATCTTTTTGGAGGTTGCTTTTTTTATTAATTTTATTTGTTCAAATATTTCAATATGCAACACTCAATAAATCCTGCAACCGGTAAAATTGTAAAATCCTACGAGCAACACACCAAAGAAGGAGTAGTTTCCATCATTAATTCTGTAGATAAAACCTGGCACCACTGGCGAAGTACTTCGTTTATGTTCCGCGGCCAGCTGATGCATAATTTGTCGAGCATTTTACGCAGCAGAAAAGAGGAATTGGCATTTTTAATGGCACAGGAAATGGGTAAAGTTAAAAATGAGGGAATTGCAGAAATTGAAAAATGTGCCTGGGTTTGCGATTATTACGCCGCACATGCCGAGAGTTTTTTAGAAAATGAACCCATTGAAACGGAGGCATCAAAATCGTTTGTTTCGTATCAATCCCTGGGAACAATTTTAGGTGTTATGCCCTGGAATTTTCCATTTTGGCAAGTATTCCGATTTGCAGCACCAACCATAATGGCGGGAAACACAGCGGTTTTAAAACATGCCAGTAATGTTCCGGGTTGTTCGGTGGCCATTGAAGAATTGTTTCGGGAAGCTGGTTTTCCGGAGAACGTTTTTCGAAGTTTGATAATTGGCAGCGGCATGGTTGAAGGAGTGATTAAACACAAAGCCATAAAGGGAGTAAGTTTAACCGGTAGCAATGCCGCCGGAAAAAGTGTGGCAACCATTGCCGGGAGCGAATTGAAAAAATGTGTTTTAGAATTGGGTGGAAGCGATCCGTACCTGATTTTAAAAGATGCCGATGTTGAAAAGGCAGCGAAAATTTGTGCTTCGGCCCGACTACTAAATGCAGGACAAAGCTGTATTGGTGCCAAAAGATTTATTGTGGTAAACGAAGTTTATCCGAAGTTTTTAGAACATTTTGCCCACGAAATGAATGCGGCTCAGTTTGGCGATCCTTTTGACGAAGAATCCACCATGGGACCAATGGCTCGCGAAGATTTGCGAGATGAATTACACAAGCAGGTGTTGGACTCGATTAAAAAGGGAGCCGAAGTTATTATTGGAGGCGAAATTCCGCACCGAAAAGGAGCCTATTATCCACCAACCATATTGGAGCACGTAAAACCCGGAATGCCTGCATACGACGAAGAATTATTCGGTCCGGTGGCATCCGTAATTCGGGTTGCAGACGAACAGGAAGCAATTAAAGTGGCAAACGACTCCGATTTTGGTTTGGGAGCTGCCGTTTTTACTTCGAATACAAAACGTGGCGAAAACATTGCTGAAATGCAGTTGGAGGCGGGTGCTTGTTTTGTCAACGACTCGGTAAAGTCAGATCCTCGTTTACCGTTTGGAGGAATTAAAACCAGTGGTTTTGGACGAGAACTTTCGGTATACGGGATTAAAGAGTTTGTGAATATTAAAGCTGTTGTGGTAAAATAGCCCACAACTTCTGTCATGTAGTTTTTTGGAATATAGTTTTTGATAAATAATCGTTAGATTTACACTTTATCAACTAACTATATCAAAGACGAATGAAATCAGTAACTTATTCCATTATTGCACTTCTGTTTTTATCTTTTTCGTGCACTGTAAAAGATCAAAATCTGAAACGTGAATTTCAATTTAACAACGACTGGAAATTTATAAGAGCCGATGCTGATAATGCACAATCTGTCGATTTTGACGATTCGAACTGGCGTACTCTCGATCTTCCACACGACTATTCGATTGAAGACGTACCCGCAAAGGATGGTGTAAACCAAATCGGGCCATTTTCGGAAGAGAGTGCCGGAGGGGGAGCAACCGGCCATGTTGTGGGAGGAACTGCCTGGTACCGCAAACATTTTACCCTGGATAAAACGCACGAAGGAAAAATCATAAAGGTTCTTTTCGACGGGGTTTACATGAATGCTGATATTTGGTTGAATGGAAATCATCTGGGAAATCATCCGTATGGTTACACTGCATTTGCCTACGATTTAACCGATTTTCTAAATCCAGCCGGAGAAGAAAATGTTTTGGCCGTGCAAGTTAAAAACGAAGGGAAAAACTCTCGTTGGTACAGTGGTTCTGGCATATACAGAAATGTAAGTTTGCTTAAAACCAATCCGGTGCACATTGATTTATGGGGCGTTTACATTACTACTCCTGAAGTTGAAAGCACAAAAGCTAAGGTACTTTTAGAAACCCGGTTCGCCAATGGAACAAAATTGGGAAAATCGCTTACTTTATCTACTCAGATATTAAATCCGGCAGGTGAAGTGATTGCTGATTCTGAAGCCTTAATTGAACTCGATGCAGCAAATAACAACGTAATTCATACCGAAGAAGAAGTTTTTAATCCGGAACTCTGGTCTCCCGAAAATCCTGCTTTGTATACCCTGGTACTTCGTGTGTTCGATGGTAAACAATTAATTGACCAAACTGAAGAGAAATTTGGAATCAGAACCATTGAATTTTCTCCTGAAAAAGGATTTGTATTAAATGGACAAAGTGTTTTATTAAAAGGAGGATGTTTGCATCATGATAACGGAATTTTGGGCTCGGCCACTTTTAAACGTGCCGAATACCGAAGAGTAAAAACCATGAAAGACAATGGATTTAATGCCATTCGAACTTCGCATAACCCTCCTTCAAAATCATTTCTTGATGCTTGCGACGAGTTGGGAATGTTGGTAATGGACGAGTCTTTTGATCAGTGGCAGAAACCTAAAAATCCGGAAGACTATAATTTGTATTTCGACGAGTGGTGGGAAAAAGATTTAGAGTCGATGGTACTCAGAGACCGGAACCATCCCTCGATAATTATTTGGAGTATTGGAAATGAAATTGGCGAACGTGCCGATTCTTCGGGGCTTGAAATTGCAAAAAACCTGAGAAATAAAGTTCTTTCGATGGACAAAACACGCCCCGTTACACAAGCCATTTGTCATTTTTGGGATCAACCCGGAAGACCCTGGGACGACACAGCGCCTGCTTTTGACATTCTTGATATTCACGGATACAACTACCAGTGGAAAAATTACGAACCGGATCATCAAAAAGATTCCAAACGAATTATTGTTGGAACCGAATCGTTTCCGAAGGAGGCATTCGACAACTGGCAGCTGGTGGAAAAATACCCTTACGTGATTGGCGATTTTGTTTGGACAGGCATGGATTATTTGGGCGAATCGGGAATTGGTCATACTGCGTTAGACAACGAAGCACCTGCATTTATGCCGCCCTGGCCGTGGTTTAATGCCTACTGTGGCGATGTGAGCATATTGGGCTACAAAAAGCCGCAAATGTTTTACCGCGATGTGGTTTGGCGCAACAGCGAGCTTGAAATAATGGTACATGCTCCGGTTGCTGAGGGACGTAAGGAAGTGATAAGTATGTGGGGCTGGCCCGAAGAATGGAAAAGCTGGAACTGGGAAGGAAACGAAGGATTGCCACTTCAGGTTTCGGTGTATTCGCGCTGCGATAAAGTTCGGCTTGAGTTAAATGGGAATCTTATAGGTGAACAGGAAATTGGACAGGAAAATCCTGCGGTTCAGCAGATGGATATTCCAATGCAGGAGCGAAAAATTACTGCTTTGGCAACGTATTTTACTGTTCCTTATCATCCCGGCGAATTGGTGGCCATTGGAATAGAAGACGGCGAAGAAGTGCTTCGTCAATCTTTAAAAACAGCAGGAAAACCGGCAGCTGTAAAAATTACTGCGGAATGCGAAACATTTGAAGCAGCAGAAAATGATCTGGCTTATTTTAATGTTGAAATTGTAGATGAAGAGGGTCTGCTGGTTCCCGATGCAGAACTTCCGGTTGAATTTGAGATTCAGGGAGATTGTTACGTGCAAGCGGTTGGAAATGGAAACCCGAAGGATATGAAAAGCTTTCAGCAAACAAAAGTGAACACTTTTCGTGGAAAATGTTTGTTGATCGTACGTTCGAATAAAAGAGCAAATGAAATTGTTGTTTTGGCAAAATCGGAAGGATTAACCAGTGGAACAGCTAAGGTTTTAGCACAGTAATACTCAAAAATGAATAAGAAGCCGGAATTATTTTTCCGGCTTTTTCCATGGTTTTAAACCGTATAATTTTCTCCCTGCAAATTGTCCTAAAAAAAAGCTTCCAAGTAAAAAGGGAGCAAGTGTCCAACTGAGTTGAAGCTGGTTGAATTTACGTATTAAAATGACCAACGGAACCGGTGCATGAATGGCCAGAAACCAGAGAAAAGAGAGTTTGCGTAATCCACCACGCCAGTATCCAAAGGGCAGGTTAATTACAAATGTGGCCAAACATGTAATTAATATCCGCCACCATAATTCTTCCGAACCTGGCTGTGGTAAAACTGTAGTAATTAATAAAAGAATAGTGCAATCAGCCATGCTCGAACGGTAAAATTAATTTCTGTTTTTTCTTTCTGTAATCATATCGGCCAACATATCAATCCAAAGGTTTTCGGCATTTAAACTACTAACCAGTTGCAATTTTTCTCCTCCGTTTTTTACAAATTCCTCGGCGTATTCATATTCAATTTCAACAATGGTTTCCAAACAATCGGTAACAAAGGCAGGTGCTAAAACAAGTATTCTTTTTTTGCCTTCCTTTAATTTTTCCATGATAATTTCGTCTGAAAAAGGAGTGAGCCAGTTTTTTGATAAACGCGATTGAAAACCAATGGTGTAGTCTGTTTCAGAAAGATTTAACTCTTTGGCTATTAACTGCGACGTTTCGCAACAGGCTTTGCTGTACGAATAATCAGGTACGTTTTTAGGCTTGCTTTTCGCATCTTGCCGAATAGGTAATCCGTGAAATGAGATGAGAATATGGTCGAAAGTTTCTGGTTTGTATTTTTTTGCCTGTTCGGCAAAAGCCTGTGCAAATTTTGGATTCTGGTAAAACTGCCCGATTTTTAAAAGTTTGGGTGGATTTTTAAATTTCCTGACTTCATCTTCAACCGCTACAAATGAAGTTTCGGTGGTTGAAAGCGCGTGTTGCGGATACAAAGGCAGAACAATTACTTCTTTGTAACCTTTTTCTTTTATTTCTGCAAGGGCTTTTTTATAATGCGGATTTCCGTAACGCATTCCCATAAAAACCTCAAAATCGTCGCCTAATTTTGTCTGTAACTTGTTTTTTAATTCTTCTGAAATGTAAATCAGAGCCGATCCTTTTTCGGTCCATAATTGCTGATAAAGCTGGGTTGAATTTTTTACCCGGAAAGGTATAATTATCAGGTTCACCAAAAATTTTCGGAGCAACCAGGGAAGATCGATTACACGTTTGTCGTTTAAAAATTCGGAAAGAAAACGACGTACTGCCGGTACTGTTGGCGCATCGGGGCTACCAACATTCATTAGTAATACAGGTGTTTTTTTTGTATTCATACTTGTGCAGCTAACTGGTCAGCAATTCTTCTGCCTTGTTTTATTCTGTCGGCCATTCCAATTCCATCACGAATATTTCCGGCTAAAATTAGTCCCGGAAACTCCTCTTCCAAAGAAGAAATAGCTTCGAGTTTGTCCTTCGATTCGAAACTGTATTGTGGAATGGCATGTTTATACCGGAATATTTTTACGAGATCAGGATTAAATTCTTTTAATCCCATCATTGCCACAACTTCCTTTTCAACCAGTTTCACTATTTCTTCGTCGCTAAAATCGATAAACTGAGGTTTTCGAACACCGCCTAAAAACACCGATAACAAAGCTCCTCCTTTTGGAGCCCGGTTTTTCAGGAACGAAGAAAGGAGCAAAATTCCCAGAACATCGCGTTTCTCTGCTGAAGGTACCAAACCACCAAACGATTGAATAGGAATCCCTTTCCACTTTTTAAAACCCAGCGTTACCTGGGTTACTTTTGCGTATTCCAACTGATTGATTTTGGCAAGTTTTTCGGCAGGTAAAAACGAAAAAACACGCTCCAGATTGTAAGCTCCAATGGTTGAAATTACATTCGAATACACGGTATCATCGCCTTCAAGTGTGTACCCTTTGTTTTCGGCATATTTTGCAGATAGATTTTCACAATTTAAGCTGATGTTTTCTTCTCCAATGTGTTTAACAAGTGCTTTAATCAGGTTTTCCAAACCACCGCTGGCAGAGAAAACTTCTTTGCTGGCTTTTTTATCAAGTTCCGATTTGGGTTCTTTCGATTTTTTAATGGTTCCGCCAATAAAACTACCAAAGTTTTGTTCCAGTTCGTACAATTTTGGAATGGCATATTTTGTCACCAGCTTTTCCGGATCGCCGGAATAAACTCCAGAAATAAATGGATCAATTGCATTTCGCAAAAAGGTTTTACCCATTCTCCTGCGCACCATTTCTGCGATTGTTTCCTCCGGGTTGGTTCCTTTTTTTCGAAAAGGTTCGCCCAATAAACGCAGTTTATCGGCAAACGAAAACAGCGGAGTGGTAATTCCTCCAATCAATCCTGAAGGAATCGTATGCCACCGGTTGTTTAACCAAATCCAGCGTGCTTTGGCACTTTCGTCGGCTATTTCCAGCGAACAGTCGTCTTTTAAATCCTCGAATAATTCGGCTGCTTCACCTCGCGACATAGAGCCGGTATTTGGTCCGGATTCGAATACAAAACCATTCTCACTATGCGTTTGAATTACTCCACCTGCACGGTCCGATTTTTCGAAAACCCGCACATTAAAGCCGTGCCTTTTTAGGTAAAAAGCAGTGGTTAAACCCGTTAATCCGGCTCCTATTACGGCAATGTTTTTTTTATCGTTGTTATTCACCTTATAGTGCTTTTGAGAATTTTTGAGTTGCATTTTTCATTCCCGGATCGAGACTTGCAGCGATGTTTCGAACAAAAAATTTGCCGCTGTCGCTAACTATCATTTCATCATCGGTGTAGCTTAACAATCCTTCAGAAACAAACTGATTTAAGCTTGCTTCATCGTAATTGATCGTGCTTTTTATTTCAGCAACCGAAGCCTGGAACATTTGTGCTGCTTCTTCCCACGAAATATAGTAGTTACACATTACCTCGTTAATTACGTGACGGATTATTTTTTGCGAACGGCTTAAAACATATCCTTTTTCAATGGTAAGTTTACCTTCGTTAATTAGTTGTACGTAGGTGTTTGTATCCTTAACGTTTTGTGCGTAAGCACTGTCGAGCTGGCTAATTCCGGTAGCTCCGAAAGCATAAACCTGGCCGGTTGTTTCGCGGGTACAGTAGCCCTGAAAGTTGCGGTGTAAAGTGCGGTTTTTAAAGGCAATGTCCAATTCGTCGGTAGGTTTTGCAAAGTGATCGAGACCAATGGCGTTGTAGCCATTTTCGGTTAATAATTTAAAGCCGGCTTCAAACATGGCCAGTTTTTTATCGGCTTCGGGTAAACCTCTGGTTTCCAGAATTTTTTGTGCCTTTTTTACCCACGGAACATGTGCATATGAAAAGGTAACCAAACGATCGGGAGACAGAGCAATGGCTTTGTCTATCGTTTCTGAAAATGATTTTTCATCCTGAAAAGGAAGACCGTAAATAAAATCGAAATTTACACTGGTATTTTTATGGCTGCGAATCATTCTCACCAATTCTTCAATGGGAATAGATGGTGCATCGCGGTTTACATTGTCAAGCACTTCCTGTTTAAAGTCCTGAATTCCAAGACTAAAACGATTGAATTTGAGTTCAACCAGTTTTTCAATATACGTTTCGTCCAACAAGGCCGGGTGGCATTCCATAGCGATTTCCGGCTTTTCGATAAACGTAAAATTGTTATGAATGACCTGCATTATTCCTTCAACCATCTCGATAGGTAAGGAATTGGGAGTACCTCCGCCCCAGTGCACCTGAGAAACCTTTCTGTTTGGATTCAGATGATTTTTCACCATCAGAATCTCTTTTTTTAAGGCCTCTACATATACCTGCATTTTGTTTGTGTCGCGTGTTAGGTGCGTATTACAGCCACAGAAATGGCAAATTTTCGGACAAAACGGGATGTGAATATAGATGGAAATATTCTGCGTTGCTTCATCGTTCGATTGTTTCAACCATTCCGAATAGTCATCTGAATTAAATTCGGATGAGAAAAAATTTGCCGGCGGATAACTGGTGTATCGCGGCACCGGAGTGTTGTATTTATTTATTAGGTTTTGTGGTACTTTCATCCTTTAATGTATTTTGTTTTCAATAATATTCTTTTTTACTCGCATTCTACAATTCAGCACCTGGAAGTGGGTTTTCAATACCTGAATCGTGTGTCTCATAAAATGATTTTCTAAAAATAAAAGGTATTAAAATTAGTATTAATATGCCAATTCCTATTTCAATACCAAACAAACCACGGTAGGTAATGGCATCTGCTATTTTACCGCTCATAATTGCTATTATCAAACTGCTTAAATGAGTTATTACAATTTGGATGGTAAAGTCGGTTCCTTCGCGTCCTTTACGAACAATATGCATACCCATGGTATAAACAAACACCGACGACATGGCATAAGCACCCCACAACAAAGCCACACCAATATAAACCAGGTAAGTGGCATGGTTGGTGTATGTTAGTCCGAAAAAATAAGCGGCTACCAATACATTTAAAACCGGGAAAAGCCAGATTGATTTTACAATACCACGTTTTCTGATGTACATTCCTGCCGGAATGGTCATTATAACACCACAGGCAGTTCCGAAAATGCCCGAAATAAATCCAATTTCTTTAATGTCGTAACCCAAATCAACAAAATAAGGTTTTACCATGGTTAGAATTCCAATAATTCCGGTGTAAAACAAAAAGAGCAATAAAACATGCGCTCCGATTTTTTTCTGTCGGAAGAAGTAGATGAATTCGAGTGGCGACACATTTTTTGTTGAACGATCGAGTTCTTTGCTGTGCCGAACATTGTACAACGAAACCGGAATGAGTGCAAACAACACAAACAATCCGAGGCAACGTAAAAGCCACAACCAACCCCAGTAATGATAAACAATCAACAAAACTCCGCTTCCCATCATGGTTCCGATAAAACTACCGGCTGACTGCATGCTGTTTCCCAAACTGCGTTCGTTTTTCTTCAGAATAAGAATGGCAAAAGCATCAGTGGCAATGTCCTGCGTTGCCGAAGCCGTAAAAGCAATTACCATTAAAACAATAATTGTTGTAAAGTCGGTTTGCAGATTTAAGTAGCCAATGCTCATGATTATCAAAGCATAAAACACTTCCGAAAATAAAATCCAGCGACGGTATTGTTTTTTGTTTTTACTGGTTTTATCCACCATTGGAGCCCACAAGATTTTCAAGATCCATGGAAGTTTAATGAGCTGGATATAACCAATTGATTCCAGCGAGTAATGCTCCATCCGCATAATTACCGGAATTACAGTGGAGAAAAAACTCATCGGGATCGACTGTGCCAGATACAGGCTAAGCAGCGTGTAATATTTTTTTATTTCCTTTTGTTGCATACTTAAAAGTTGGAAGCGGGAAGCCGGAAGATCGAATTTTCATCTGATCTTTCGGGATGACGCTATGTTCTTTTCTTCTATAAAATACAATAATACTTACTTTGCTAGAAAGTTACTTTTAAATTCACTCCTAACGACGCCGGTTTTCCTAATTGTACATATGATTTGTGCAATTGTGCAATTTCGAAATAATACGAGTTGTATGAGTTGTTGAATATATTTTTACCCCAAATATCCAATTGAACTTTTCCGGAAACGAATGATAATTTTCCATCAACCAAACCATAATAATCCTGATAGTTTGAGTTGTCGAGATTCCAATAATGTTTTCCAACTCCCCGGTACGAAAGGTTTGCGATCATTTTATCGAGGAATCCGTTTTTAAATTCAACTACTTTATTTACACCCACATTTACTGTTGAGCGAGGCACATAAGGAATAAAATTTCCATTGTAATTTAATTCTTCAGAAACAACGTGGTCGATAAAAGTGGCATGCGTGTAACCATAGCCCAGTGTGGCTTCCCAGTTTTTCCCGGGACGGGCTTTAACAAAAAGTTCGAAACCTTTGCTTACCGACTCACCGGCATTTGTTTTCATATTTCCTCGGCCACCAGGTACCGGCACGTCAATTTGTTGCTCTTTCCAATCGATGTAAAATACAGCTGCATCAAAATACAAACGGTTATTTGCCATAGATGATTTAAAACCTAATTCGTAATTCCAGCTTTGTTCGGCATCGTACGAGCGGTATTCTGAAATATCGATTGAAGAGTTGGTGTTAAATCCTCCCGATTTGTATCCTTTCGATACCGTTGCATAGGTATTTAGCGAATTGTTGAACTTGTATTTTAAAGCAAGTTTTGGCAAAATTTCAGTAAAATTTTCTTCGTAATCTTCCTCAACCGTAGTATTCAACGGAGCATCGCCAATGGCCGAAGCCAGCGAATAACCAAGTTTGTCCTTTTCCAGATCGAGCCTGATTCCGGCTGTTAAAGTCAGGTTTTCAATAATAAAATCGTTAATTGTTGACTGGTGAAAAAGAGCCAGGCCCGAAATGTCGAAATCACTTTGGATGTCTTGTTTCATTTTAGCCGTGTAAATGTCACCGGTGGTTTGCTGGTCCATGTTTTGGTAAAAACCATAAGCACCAAACAACCAGTTGTATTTTACATTACTTACCGACTTTAATACCAATTCCTGAGAGATCATATTTTGAATATCACCCGTGTGAAAGTAGTAAATGGGAGCAGCGGTATAATCCTGGTCGGCATCCATTAAACCATCGTAATAGGTATAACTTGTGGTTGAAAGCAACTCAACATTTTCGTTCCGGTATTTTAAAACCAGTCCGTTTGAAAAAAGGTCGCGTTTGTATCCGCTTTCGTCGTTGTAATTTACATCTCCGGCCGAGCTGTTTTCTGTGTCGTACACAGCATACGGGAAACCGTATTGTTCGCTTTTTTCGTATGACGAAATATTTTCGAGACTAAACTTATCGGACACCTGCCAAACCAAACGAAGTCTTCCACTTGCCGAATATTGATCGTCGGCCGGATCGCCGTTAAATTCGTTGGTAAAGTAGCCGTTGTGTGCGTTGTAATTGGCGCTGATCGAGTAGCCAAACTTATCGCTAACTTTATTGTAATGGTTTATATTTCCATTAAAGTATCCATAGTTTCCGGCAGCAACCGAAATGTTAGTTTCGTCGTAATAAAGCGGTGATTTACTAAATATATTTATTGTACCTCCCATTGAGTTTCTTCCATAAAGAGTTCCTTGTGGTCCTCTTAGTACCTCAATGCGTTCAATATCGAAAAAATCGAATCCGAATGTGGTTTTTTCCGAAAAAGGAATATTGTCCACGTACAATCCAACCGATGGAGCGCCTAGTCTGGAACCAATTCCACGAATAAAAACCGGCGATTGTAATTTACTTCCATAGTCGATCATAAAAAAGTTAGGTACGGTTGATGAAATGTCGGATATAGATTTTATCTCATTGTTTTCAAGCATTCGTGCCGAAATTAGAGAAATTGATGCCGGAACCTCTCGGACTTGTGGCATTTCTTTGGGTGATTTTACCGTAACTTCATCGATAATAATGTCTTCAATGTTGGTTGTGTCGGTAATAATTCGCACGTTTTGGGCTTTAGCAAAAGTGCCCAATAGAATAAATAATACAAATGGTAGAACTATTTTTTTCATAGTCTTTTGGTAATAATAGAAATGGATATACTATTTCCATAACCTTTAAATGGAAATAATGTTGATTAAAACGAAAACAGATAATTTAGGCCCAAACAGGAGGAGGTCTGCAAAAGAGTGTGTTTTCAGGATAATCCTGAGGGAAAAAGCGGTTGGCACCAAAACACCTCCATTTCTGTCTTACTTTGGTTTGTTCAAAAACAGAGCTTGCCGTTTTTTCAGTAAAAACAGAATAAAAGCAAATTGTATTGGCCGGTATTATTTCCGAAGTATTGTTAATATGGGTTTGAACGATAAACGATTTTTCGGTATGTTTTGACTTTACGTCAGCGGGTTGTTCAACACCAAAAATCAGAAAATAGGCATAAAACGCAACCATTGCGATGTAGGGAATATGCGTTGTAAAAATGCCAAATGTAAACATGTAATTTTTGTAAATAGTCTCACAAAGTTATAAATATAATCAAGCTGAATTCACTTACATTAATGTTGTAGAATACATTCAGAAAAAATTACATTTGTTTTTGCAAAAATAGGTAAACATGAAAAATGCGCTAATTGTTTTTGTTTTAATTCCTTTGATTATGAATTTTTTGGATCAAAAAGAGAAAGCAGACTTGATTGTAAGCAATGCCAGGATTTATACGCTTGATGAAGATTTTTCGTCGGCAGAAAGTTTTGTTGTTAAAAATGGTAAGATTATAGCCACAGGAACAAGTAGCGATATTTTACAGAAATACAAGGCCAAAAAAACAATTGATGCAAAACAGCAGTTTGTTTACCCGGGATTTAACGATGCGCATTGCCATTTTAACGGATACGCAGTGAATTTAATGCAGTATGCCGATTTGCGCGGAACAACAAGCCCGGAAGAAATTTATAAACGCCTGCAAATCCACCACCAGAAATTTGGAGGCGAATGGGTACTTGGTCGCAGCTGGGATCAAAACGACTGGGCCAAGCAGGAATTTCCGACAAAGGAAGGATTGGACAAACTTTTTCCGGACACACCGGTTTATTTGATTCGCGTTGACGGGCATGCCGGTTGGTGCAACTCCAAAGCTCTTGAAATTGCCGGAATAACGGCTAAAACCAAAATTGAGGGTGGCGAAATAATTCTAAAAAATGGTGAACCAACCGGAATTCTCATCGATAACGCCGAAAGCTTGCTTGTGAAATACTTGCCTGAAATATCATCTGAACAACAAAAAAAGGGTTTGCTTGAAGCGCAAAAAAATTGTTTTGCTGCAGGATTAACATCGGTTACCGATTGTGGCGTAAGTAAAAATACCATTTTAATGATGGATGAAATGCAACAGGCAGGCAAGCTAAAAATGCGGATCAATGCCATGCTAAATCCATCGGGCGAAAACTTTGAATACTTTGTAAAAAAGGGAAGATACAAAACCGATCGACTTTTGGTAAACACCATTAAAGTGTATGCTGACGGCGCTTTAGGTTCGCGTGGTGCATTGTTGCTCGCCGAATATTCCGACGATCCGGGAAATAAAGGATTGCAAATATCCACGCAGGAGTACTACGATGAAGTTTGTAAGCTGGCATACAATAACAATTTTGTGGTAGCTACGCATGCCATTGGCGATGGTGGCAACCGACTCATGTTAAATACTTATGCCAAATTCTTAAAAGGAAAAAACGATCGCAGATGGAGGATTGAACATTCGCAGATTATACATCCCGACGATTTTGAAAAGTTTGGAAAGTATTCAATTATTCCCTCCATTCAGGCAACACATTGTACTTCGGATATGCCATGGGCTGAAAAGCGAATAGGCGAGGAACGTATAAAAGGAGCTTATGCCTACCAAACTTTGTTGAAACAGTTGGGCTGGATTCCAAACGGAACCGATTTTCCGGTGGAGAATATTTATCCGCTGTACACATTTTATGCTTCGGTTTTTCGGACCGATCATAGCGGGTGGCCCGAAGGCGGTTGGCAGAAAGAAGAAGGTTTAACCCGCGAACAAACTTTGCGGTCGATGACAAGCTGGGCTGCAAAGTCCTCGTTCGAAGAAAATGAAAAAGGATGCCTTACGCCGGGAATGTGGGCTGATTTTGTAATTCTCGATACCGATTTAATGACTGCAACACCGGAGGAAGTTTTGGCTGCCAAAATTTTGAGTACCTGGAGCGCCGGCGAAAAAGTGTTTGAACTCTAAAAATAGCGCCTTACTTTTTGTGTGTATTTTTTGTAATCATCGCCGTAGTTCTCTCGCATAAATTTTTCTTCTTTACAAATAAAAAAGTGAATAGATACGATTGAAAGCAGCGTTATTGCTGCAAAAAAAGGTGTTGGAAAAACAAGACTTATTCCAACAAATTGCAATAATACGGAAACAAAAAAGGGATTTCGCGATTTGCTGAATATACCTGAAGTTACCAGTTTTCCCAGATTATTCGCTTGTAAACCAAAACGCAACGAGTGTTTAAATTCTTTCAAAGTTAAATACATAACAACTACTGCCAAAACCTCGATAACTGCTCCTGTAATTGTATAAAACAGCGAGTGGTGAAAGTAAATATTTAGTTTTGCAGGAAGTAAAAAGTAAGAGATTTTGAGGGTTTTTAGGATGAGCTCGGATGTAAACAAGACAAAAAATAGAATAAGGAAGAGAGTGATAATGTGCCTTTTTATGCCCTGTTTCCGGGAGCTGGTTTGTACTCCTGCTTTTTTAAGTTGACTTTGTTTAAAAACAATGAGAAAAGCAAATACAAAATATCCGGCAAGTGTTACAATTCTGCAAAAATCCATAAACTAAAAGTACCCGAACCCGGGCTTATTTCAAAAAAAATCCCCGGTAAAATTACCAGGGACAGTTTGAACTTATTTTTTGTTTTTATTTAAATGTTCGGAAATGAAATACCGATTAGAAGCGGTGCGCCACCAGGGCCTTTTCCATCTTTGAACAATGGAGTCATGCTGTAATTTGCAAATACACAGAAGTCGCCAAATCCGATTCGTCCGGTAAGTTCGTATTTCCACTGGTTAACGTGCAGTCCGCTTTTCGATTTGTATTTGTCGCCTTTGTAGTATTTGTATTTGGTGTGCGAACCAAGGTACAAACTACCAATAACACCGCCGGCAAGATACAAGCGTGAACTTCCCATTCGTAGCGGAGTTTTAACCTCCAGCATCAACGGAGCAGTAATGTAATTTACATGAAGTTTCGACTTTTTAACATCTCTTTCAGTGGTTCTTATGTCAACCGGAACAACCATTCCGTAACCATCTTCTTTGGCTAAAGTTATTGGATCGTTAAACGCGTAATCGTTAAAACTAAAACCCAAACCGGTAACCACGCCAAAGTTTTTTCGTTCGTTTGTAAACGCATATTCTGCAATGTTTAAATTCCAGCTTAACGATTTACCCGGATTCAGGTCTAAAAAGTCGCCGTAATCAGCGTATTCGGTATTGTTGTAAATCGAGTAGTCGGCATCGGTCAAAATGTTTACACCCACTTCTAAACCAGCCCAGTGCGGATTAAATCTTCCCGACCATTTTTGGCGATTAACATCTTTTTCAACTTTTACATAGGTACCGTTATTGCCGTCGATTACTTTAAAAGTGCGTCGGCCAACTCGAACGTGTGTTGTATCGCCCCAATCGTCGGTTATTACTTCTACTCCGCGGTTGTCGCCTACGGTAACATGTACGTTGTTTCCATCTTCAACCACGGTAACAACATTTTTTTTCATCACATTTACTTCGGTAGTGTCTTTTTGCGCAAATAAAGGTGTTGAAAGCGCAAAACATAAAATAAGTATAAATAGTTTTTTCATAGTGTAATGTTTTTTGTTTTAACTGTTTTTTTTTTCTGTCTCTGGTGGTGTGACGGACAGCCTTAAGAAAAAGTTACAAGCGTTTTTTAAATAAAATCAAAAAAGAAAGAATTAATAACCTGAGTTCGACACTAAAATATTTTCACAGAAAGTCAGATTTGTGTCAGATTTGTTTCGAACATACTGAAGGAATAACGGGTTATTTCAAAGGATTTTTGGGACAAAGATGGCGTAAATATGACTTTTCGTTTGGACTTTGCTCTTTTTGCCGTAAACTTCCTTCACTTTTCTCGAATTATCCCGATAATCCTTCAAAAACCGAAGAAAGTTTATGACTAAAAATAGCGAAAGCTGTGGACATATTTTAAATCGAACTGAGGTTAATAAATATTACTGTAATTATTTTTCCAGAGGTATTCAGCTTTCAATAAAAAAGAGACACAATTGCATCTCTTTCTTATAGTGTTATATTTTTCTAATTTATTCGGGTTTTGAATTTCTCCCGGGAATTGAAAAGGCCAGTAAACGTGAATCATAATTGTATTCAACTACTTTTCCCTGTTCGTTGGTTTCGTAGGTAAATCGTTCGTTTGAAACACTGATGGCCAGATTTAACCCTGCCTTGGTTATTTTTCCGATGTTAATTTTCTCTTTTACTTTATCGGCCAGTAACATTTCATCTTCGGGATAATAATCCGGATATTCGAGATACATGGTACCCATTCTGGCTTTTGGAGTGTGCACATTTAGCGCGGCTGTAATTGCTTTTAATTCTGCCGGAACTTCAACCGGAATACGACTGATGACAACATCTTCTTCGAGCCTGCCTTTTGTGGTTTCGCGAATACTTTTACTTGGTTTTTTTTCGGGTTCTTCTTTTTTAAGTTCTTGTTTTGGTGCTAATTCCGCTTTTTTCGGGTTTACTTTTTTCTTTTCCTCAACCGGTGTGTTTTTAATTTCCTGAACTGTGGTTTCTGTTTTGTTCTCTTTTACTTTTTCCACTTCTGCCAGTTGGTTAACCGGCATAACTTCCGAAGAATTTTTGTTGATCAAACTAAATACAACAAGTGCTAATACCAAAACAGCAGCCACTCTTCCCGACCACAACAGAATGGTTTTCCCTAGAGGTTTCCGGTATAATTTATTTTTTTTGGCGAAAACAAGCGATTCGTCGGCTTTGAGTTTTGTGTGTGCAAATAATGCAGCTTCCTGTTTCTTTTCAGGATGTTCTGCTAAATAAAGATCGAATTCAAACGTGTCATTTTCCGAAAGGTCTCCTTCCAGTTTTGCAACTGCTGCATTGTCGAATTCTTTTTCTGAGTCGTATTTTTCTTTGTAAAGAGTTTCCTTTTTTGTGTAAGAAATTTCTTCGGGCACAGCAGAAACCGTTTCAAAAAGAGTCAATTCTTCTTTTAAATCAGGATTGAGTTTGATGAATTCCAGGAACTGGTCCACCAAACGCTCGTCCAGAGTGCCTTCCAGATAATCGATAAAATACGCTTCGTAATTATTCCTGTTAATTTTCATTTTATAACCTCCTTTCCGCTCCTTCTTTACTTTTTGTAAAGTCAGAGGGCTTATGCAACCGCTTCGATGCTTCCAATATATTTTTTCAAAAATACCCTCGCCCGGTAAATGTATACTTTTACCTGCGATTCGTTTAAATTCGTCAATTCCCCAATTTCGTTGTAATTGTAACCTTCGTAATCGCGCAACAACAACACCATTCGCTGAATTTCGGGAAGTTTATTAACTGCTTCCTTTAATACTTCACCTAAATCGGAGTAATTGTTTTCATGACCTTCTTCCGGTAAACTCAAATCATCGGTAAACGACGAACGTTTTTCTTTACGAATACGGTCAATCATAGTGTGGTAGGCGGTGGTAAATAGGTACGATTTTACTTTATTACCATCCACATTATCCACATTTTTCCAGAGTTTTTCGTAGCTGTCCTGCACAATATCCTCGGCTTTATGTACATCCTTAATGCTTTTTAAAACAAACCGGTATAAACGGTCTGAATAATCATTAACGGCCTGGTTGTATTCGTTTATTGTCATTTGTTTTCTGAACCCTGTTCAGTTAATAGGACGGACAAGTTTGCTGTATGTTACAGCGGGGGATTAATTTTTTTGGAATTGTATTTTAAGAGGGGATGGGATTTTGTGTTTTTTGGAAGAATATTGAAAAAAGGGAAAAAAAATAAGGAATAAGAATTCGGTATGTTTTATATCCTTCCGCGATTCTTACTCCTTATTGATTATTTCGTTTTTTTTCTAATCCTATTCAACAATTTCTACCCAACCGTGTGTGTCGGGTTCGTCGCCATATTGAATGGCACGTAATTTATTGTACAATTTTGTCGACCATTCGCCGGCTTCTTCCTGGTTTCCATATTTAAACCAAATGTCATTGTCGTTGTCGTAAATTCCTTTGATTGGTGAAATTACGGCTGCAGTTCCACATGCACCTACTTCTTCAAATTCGGCAAGTTCTTCATACGGAACTTTGCGGCGTTCTACTTTTAAGCCCATTTCTTCGGCCAAAACAATTAAACTTTTATTGGTAATCGAAGGCAGAATGGATGCCGATTCAGGAGTTATGTATGTATTTTTTTTGATTCCAAAGAAATTGGCAGGGCCACATTCATCAATGTATTTTTTCTCTTTGCTGTCGAGGTAAAGTACGGCCGAAAAACCATTTTTCTTGGCTTTTTTTCCTTCGTACATACTGGCAGCGTAATTACCACCCACTTTGTATTTACCGGTTCCCTGTGGTGCTGCACGATCGTATTCGCGGTAGATTACAAGGTTTGTAGGTTTAAATCCCTGCGGGAAATACGGACCAACTGGCATTACAAATACCACAAACAAATATTCTTCGGCTGGCGAAACACCAATTTGCGGACCAGAACCAAATAATAATGGGCGAATGTACAATGCTGCACCCGATTCGTATGGCGGGATAAAACGCTCGTTCTTTTTGATGGCAATGCGCACTGCTTCCTGAAATTTTTCAACCGGAAGTTTGGCCATTAAAATTCCATCAGCCGAATTTTGCATTCGTTTTGCATTTTCATCCATTCTGAAAACCCTGATCTTACCATCTTTTCCTTTAAAGGCTTTTAATCCTTCAAAAGCTTCCTGTCCATAATGTAATGCCGTTGCCGACATGTGAATATTAATGGTATTTGAAGTGCTTAATTCAAGCTCACCCCATTCTCCGTTTTTATAGCTACAACGAACATTGTAATCTGTGTCGCGGTAACCAAAGCCCAGTTTTGACCAATCTATATTTTCCATTTTATTGTAATTCGTTTCAGTTAATACCAGTTAAAGTGCTTGCGCTTGACTTTCTTTAGCAAAATAAAGCATTTTTATTTTATCAGGGCAAGAGAAAAGTCAAGTTAATGCAAGATGTAAAAATGTTTTATAACTGCTTAATATTTAGCTTAAATAATGAATTAGAAAAACAAGAAGCACATAAATAATAGATTGTAAAAAAATCCTGTTTTTTTATGAGCAATTGTTTTTTTTATAAAATTTTCATTGTCAGAAGAACTTGCTAGTCAATGCTTAATTTTACCACAATCTTTTTAATTGGAATATTTTCATTCAGTTTTATACAAGGCCGGTGAACATCGTCGGGAAAAAACACCACAAAATTTTGAGGAGTGGCTTTCAGGTAGTTTCCTCCATCGTAATCGTAAAACTCAACATCTTTTTTTTCGTCGTAAGCTGCTGTTACCGCCATTTTGTCGTGGGTACAAAGTCCCATTTGTTCTTCTCCCGAAATCATGTACTGAATATCAATGTATTTTTGATGCGCTTCATATCGGGTTTCACTTTTATCTTTGGTGGTATATTCATCAACCGAAACAAACAGGTTTTTACCGTCGAGTTCTGTTTTGCCAACGGCCAGTTTTGTAAGGTCGGTTTGAGCCAAAAAGCGAAATGCCATTTTCCATTGTTTCGGATTTTTGTGGTAATAAATAGCAAAGTTTCTTTTGTTTATGGATGCATCGGGTTGCACATTCCAGCCTTCGAGCCACTCCTTATTATTAAACCAGGCACTAATTTCTTCGTCTGTCCATTTTTCAGGTGCTGAGGGTGATGTTATTGTCATATTTATGTATTTAGAATTGTGTTTTATTTTAATTTCTCGTTGTTTTTGTGGCGTTCTTTATCGCGAGTTGTTTTCTTTTCCATGTTTTTTAAAAAAGCCTCGTTCAAATCTACTCCGGTTTGGTTGGCTAAACAAATAAGCACCCAAAGTACATCTGCCATTTCATCTCCCAAATTGTAGTTTTCGTCCGATTTTTTAAACGACTGGTCGCCATACAAACGGGCAATAATCCGGGCCATTTCGCCAACTTCTTCCGTTAAAATGGCCATGTTTGTTAGTTCGCTAAAATACCTTACGCCAATGGTTTTAATCCAGTTGTCGACCTGTTTTTGCGCTTCTGGAAGGGTGATTTCTTTCTTCATTTCTTAATGGCTTTTCGTATTAAAAATCCTTTTGTTTCGAATCAATTACGATTGTAACGGGTCCATCGTTTATCAGAGCTACATTCATCATTGCTCCAAATTTACCGGTTCCAACTTTTTTGCCCAGTGCTTCTTCCATTTTAGTTACAAATTTTTCGTACATAGGAATAGAGAATTCAGGACGGGCAGCACGAATATAGGACGGGCGGTTGCCTTTTTTAGTATTGGCCTGCAAAGTAAACTGACTCACTACAATTATGTCGCCACCAACGTCTTTCACCGATAGGTTCATTACTCCATCCGCATCGTCGAATACGCGTAACTGACTTATTTTTTTAACAAGGTAATCAATGTCTTCGTCGGTATCTTCATTTTCAATACCAACCAAAACTAAAAGCCCGGCATGAATAGCCGATATTTTTTCACCTTCAACTGTTACCGAAGCTTCTTTTACTTTTTGGATAACTACACGCATTTTTCACCTTTATTTGTGGCTAATATAAAAAAACGAAACTGTTTATCAACTTTTCAACAATTGTTTTGTTTAATTTTGACAACCATTGGTTAAACAGAATTGATATGATGAAGATAATATATTCCTTACTACTTCTCGTTGTGCTTCCGGCTATTGGTTTTGCACAAACAGCTACTTTAAGCGGAAAGGTAGAAGATGCTACCAGCAACGAGCCTCTGCCTTTTGTAAATGTGGTGGTAAGCGGTACCGGAATTGGCACAGTAACAGATGAAAATGGTCATTTTGAATTTGATAATTTAAATTCGGGATACATTCGTATTGAAGCCAGTTTTGTGGGATATACAAAATACGCCTCACCCGAAGTTGAAGTAAGCAGAGCCAACACTACGTTTATAGAAATACGATTGGAGAAATCGCAATCGAAAATTGAAGAAGTAACAGTAACTGCATCGCCATTCCGGAAAACAGCGGAAAGTCCGGTATCGCTCCGATCAATTGGTATTGGCGAAATAGAGAAAGCGCCGGGAGCCAACCGCGATATTTCCAAGGTAATACAATCTTTCCCGGGAGTTCAGTCAACACCGGCATACCGAAACGATATAATCATTCGGGGGGGTGGTCCTTCCGAAAGCCGGTTTTATTTAGACGGCGTTGAAGTTCCGTTTATCAATCATTTTGCCACACAGGGAGCTTCAGGTGGACCGGTGGGAATATTGAATGCCGATTTTATTCGCGAAGTAAATTTTTATTCCGGTGCTTTTCCTGCTAACCGGGGCAATGCTTTAAGTGGTGTTATGGAGTTCAACCAGATTGATGGGAACGAGCAAAAACTAAAATTCCAGGGAACACTTGGCGCATCGGAAATTGCAGCCACGTTTGACGGGCCTCTTGGCGAAAAAACAAATTTTGTGTTTTCTGTTCGCCGATCGTATTTGCAGTTTTTGTTTAGTGTGCTTGAACTTCCTTTTCTTCCAAATTTTACCGACATGCAGTTTAAAACCCGAACCCGGTTTAATGCCAAAAATGAATTGACAATTATAGGTTTGGGAGCAAACGATATTTTCGATTTAAACGAAAACATAGAAAATCCGGATGATGAGCAGAAATACATTCTGAGCGAACTTCCGGTAAATGAGCAATGGAATTATACATTGGGTGCTGTGTACAAACATTTCAGGCAAAACAGTTACCAAACTTTTGTTGTTAGCCGAAGTCATTTAAACAACAGCGCTTACAAATATTTCGAAAACGACGACAGCTCGGAAGACAATAAAATACTGGATTATAATTCGGAAGAAATAGAGAACAAGCTGCGTTTTGAGAATACTTCCCGAATGGATGGATATAAATTTAATTTTGGTGCCAGTCTTGATTTTGTAAACTACACCAACAGTACCGCGCAACGTCGATTTATAGAGGATCAGATTATAAATGTAAATTACCATACCAATCTCAATTTGGTTAAATATGGCTTCTTTGGGCAAATTAGTAAAACCGTATTAAACGAACGTTTGGCACTTTCGCTGGGTTTACGAAGCGATGCCAATAACTATTCGGCAAGTATGAATAATTTGTTGGAGCAGATTTCACCGCGGTTGTCAGCATCGTATAGTTTAACCAATCAGTGGAGTTTGAATTTTAACACCGGACGTTATTACCAGTTGCCGGCCTACACAACATTGGGTTATCAACAAAACGATGTGTTTGTAAACAAGGAAAATAATTTGAAATACATTGCAGTAGATCATTTAATTGGCGGACTTGAATACCGACCAAAATCAACGGTACAATTTACAGCCGAAGCGTTTTGGAAAGGTTATTCCGATTATCCGTTTTCGGTGAACGACCAAATTAGTTTAGCCAATAAAGGAGCCGATTTTGGTGTGGTTGGCGACGAAGAAGTGGTGTCAACATCAGAAGGAAGAGCCTACGGTGCAGAATTCCAGTCGCGTATAAATTCGGGCAAAGGTTTTAATCTGAATGTATCGTATACTTTGGTTCGCAGTGAGTTTAAAGACGGAGCCGGAACGTTTATTCCTTCAAGTTGGGATTCGAAACATTTGCTGACTGCTACGGCAACAAAAGAATTAAAACGAAACTGGAGAGTTGGCGCACGCTGGAGATTTGTTGGCGGTTTACCTTATACTCCGTGGGATCTTGAAAAATCGGCTTTGGTTGAAGCCTGGAATTTAAAAGGCGGCCCTTACCTGGATTATTCAAAACTAAATTCTGAACGTTTTGATCCGTTTCATCAACTGGATTTAAGGATAGATAAATCCTATTACTGGGAAAAAGTAACGGCAAAATTTTACATCGATTTTCAAAATTTCTACAACTTTCAGGCTCAACAGGCTGATATTATTGTTCGTGCAGAAGATGCAAACGGAAATTTTTTATTAACCGATAATGGTACACGTTATGTTTTAAATGAAATTGAAAGTACCTCCGGAACGGTTTTACCCACCATCGGAATTATTGTTCAATTCTAATTTCGAACGTTTTTTGTAGTTAGAAACGTTTTAAACAGTCTCTCATATTCCCGTTCATTATTGTTTCGTTTAAAAAGAGTTGTTAAATTTATCAACTTGAATCAACTTAAACATAATAAACAATGAATCGAAAACTTCGAATGGGAATGGTTGGTGGAGGCACCGACGCTTTTATTGGAGCAATTCACCGCCTGGCAGCATTAATGGACAATCAAATAGAATTGGTTTGCGGCTGTTTTAGTGTAAATCCCGAAATTTCAAAACAATCCGGAAAACTGTATTATTTGCCCGAAAACCGTGTGTATTCCACCTATCAGGAAATGTTTGAAAAGGAAGCTCTGCTTCCCGAAGGTGATCGCATGGATTTTGTGTCGATAGTTACACCGAACTTTGTACATTTTGCTCCGGCAATGATGGCGCTCGACAATGGATTTAACGTGGTTTTAGATAAACCCATCACCTTTACTTTGGATGAAGCTCTTCAGCTGAAAGAAAAAATTGAAGAGACAGGATTAACTTTTGCATTAACCCACACCTACTCTGGGTATCCGGCTGTAAAACATGGCAAACAAATGATTGCAGAAGGCCAGCTGGGAAAAATCAGAAAAGTGTATGTGGAGTATCCGCAAGGTTGGCTTTCGTCGAAACTGGAAGATACCGGAAATGCACAGGCAAGTTGGCGTACCGATCCAAAACGTTCGGGAAAAGCAGGTAGTATGGGCGACATTGGTACACATGCACACCATTTGGCCGAATACATGACTGGGCTGAAAGTAACCGAACTTTGTGCCGAATTAAATGTGTTTGTTCCAAATCGTTTGTTGGATGATGATGGTGCTGCACTCCTTCGTTTTAACAACGGAGCGAAAGGTGTATTAATGGCAACCCAGATAGCGGCCGGTGAAGAAAATGCACTTCGTATTCGTATCTATGGCGATAAAGGAGGTTTGGATTGGGAACAAATGGAACCCAATACTTTAATTTTCAAAAAATTAGGAGAGCCTACCCAGATTTTACGTGTTGGTACCAGCATGGCTAGCGATATTGCTGCTCATAATACCCGCACACCCGGTGGCCATCCCGAAGGTTACCTCGAAGCCTTTGCAAATATTTACAGAAATTTCAGCCAAACAGTTCGGGCAAGGGCAAATGGAGAAAAACCAAGTGCCGAAAATCTTGATTTTCCCGGAGTTGAAGACGGTATTCGTGGTATGCAGTTTATTGATACTGTAGTTAGTGCCGGCTATAACGACGAAATGAAGTGGGTGAAATTTGGCGACACAATAGAATAATCCTAAACTCTAAATATTTAATGTTATGGCACGACCAGTAACACTTTTTACCGGACAATGGGCCGATCTTCCCATTGAAACAATCTGTCAGAAAGCAAAGGATTTTGGTTACGACGGCCTTGAACTTTGCACCTGGGGCGACCACATGGAAGTGGCCAAAGCCGACCAGACTTATTGCGACAACAGAAAAGCACTTTTAGATAAATACGGACTACAGTTGCATGCTATTTCTACTCACCTTGACGGTCAGTGCGTATGCGATCCCATTGATAAGCGACATAAAAGTATTGCCAGTCCGCATGTTTGGGGGGATGGAGATCCCGAAGGTGTGCGGCAGCGTGCGGCTGAAGAAATGGTGAAAACGGCTGAAACGGCAAAACGACTGGGGGTTGATGTGGTGAATGGATTTACCGGAAGCCCCATTTGGCACTTACTTTATTCGTTTCCACCTGTTTCGGGAGAAATGATTGAAGAAGGTTATGCTGAATTTGCCCGGCGTTGGAAACCCATTCTGGACGAATACCAGAGTTTGGGTATTAAATTCGCATTGGAAGTACATCCAACCGAAATTGCCTTCGATATCCACACGGCTCATCTTGCGTTAAAAGCCTTAAATAATCATCCGGCTTTTGGTTTTAATTACGATCCAAGTCACTTTGGATACCAGCACGTGGATTACGTTCGGTTTATTTACGAATTTGCCGATCGTATTTTTCATGTTCATATGAAAGATGTGTACTGGAGCGATGTGCCGATGGGAGTTGGCGTTTTTGGAGGCCATATGGAATTTGGCGACAATCGTCGTTACTGGAACTTTAGAAGTTTAGGACGCGGGAAAATTAATTTTGAGAATATTATTCGGGCTTTAAACGATATCAAATATAAGGGTCCACTTTCAGTAGAGTGGGAAGATAGCGGTATGGATCGCGAAGCCGGCGCCACTGAAGCATGCGAGTTTGTTAAAAAAATAGACTTTGCTCCATCGGATGTTGCCTTCGACGATGCCATGCAGAAGGACTAGATTAACAGGGAAATAATTGGATGTAATGAGTGAATTATTTTCACAGTACAAGGAAAAATTCGGACAGGATAAATTTGCGAAAAATTCGGGGATAGAATTACTGGATGCTGCGCCGGGATTTGCAAAAGTACAAATGGAAATTTGTGAAGACCACCACAATTCAGTGGGAATTGTTCATGGAGGAGCTGTGTTTACCTTAGCCGATTTTGCTTTTGCCGTTGCTTCGAACACCAATGGAAGAGTAGCCTTGGGTATTAATGCCGAAATATCGTTTTTTAAAGCGCAAACAAGCGGAACCTTAACCGCCGTTGCAAAAGAAATTGCGATAAACAATAAACTGGCAACCTATCTGGTTGAAATAAAGAATGAAAGTGAAGAACTTATCGCTCATTTTAAAGGAACAGTGTACAGAAAAAAGGAAACATTAGATTTTGTATAAAACCTTATATCAACTAAAAAATAAGATAATGACTGACAGAAGAAATTTTATTAAAACATCGGCCATGGCAACAGCAGGAGTGAGCCTTGTGGCAGGAATGCCTATGGCAATGAATTCGTGTAAAGGAGCCAACGAAAAACTCGTTTGTGGATTAATTGGTGCCAACGGCATGGGATTTTCAGATTTGCAAGCTTTCCTGAAACAAAAAAATACAGAATGTGCCGCGATTTGTGATGTTGACTCGCATGTTTTAGAGAAACGAATTGCAGACACTGAAAAAATTCAGGGCACCAAACCAAAAGGATTTTCCGATTTCAGGAAATTGCTTGAAGAGCCCGGAATTGATGTAATTATTATAGGTACACCCGACCACTGGCACTGTTTACCATTTGTGTATGCAGCGCAGGAAGGCAAATACATTTATTGCGAAAAACCGATTTCAAATACCATTGAAGAGATAAATGTGATGGAAAAAGCCGCCAATAAATACGGCACCATTGCACAAATCGGACAGTGGCAGCGCAGCGACAAACACTGGAAAGATGCAGTTGATTTTGTGTACTCAGGTGAACTCGGAAAAATTCGTACCGTTCGTACATGGTCGTACCAGGGTTGGATGAAATCGATTCCTGTAAAACCTGATGGTCCGGTTCCGCAGGGTGTTGATTACGACATGTGGTTAGGACCAGCCAAAGCTCGTCCGTTTAACCAAAACCGTTTCCATTTTAATTTCCGTTGGTTCTGGGATTATGCCGGAGGTTTAATGACCGACTGGGGAGTACATATTATAGATTACGGTTTATACGGAATGAAAGCCAAAGCTCCAAAATCGGTAATGGCAATGGGTGGTAAATTTGCTTATCCCGATGATGCCTGCGAAACTCCCGATTCGATGCAAGCCTTGTATGAATTTGATGATTATACCATGCTTTGGGATCACGGAACTGGAATTGATGGCGGTTATTACGGTCGTACGCACGGTGTTGGTTTTGTTGGAAATAACGGAACCTTGGTAGTCGATCGGCAGGGATGGGAAGTAATTCCCGAAGGAGGAAAGAACCCAAAAATGGAACGTGTTGAACTTCAACTGGGAGATGGACAAGGACTGGTTAATCACATGGCTAATTTTATTGATTGTATTAAAGACAACGACAGAAATACAAACTGTAACATTGAAATTGCCTGTAATACAGCTCGTGTTTGTCATTTGGGTAATGTGGCATTAAAAACCGGAGAACGTTTGTATTGGGATGCCGATAACAGCCAGTTTATTGGCAACGAAAGTGCAAATGAATATTTGAAGGCGCATTATCGCGCTCCGTGGGAATTACCTAAGATTTAACTCAAAAAAACGAAGGATAATTAGGCAGGCTTTAAAAGGTCTGCCTTTTTTTATGAATTTCAGTCTTCTTTTCAACTGAACTTTGGGCAGTCTGTTGTGTTTTTATCTTTTACAAACCGGCAGTGTACGTCTGCCTAAAATTGTATCTTTATCAAAATTATTTCGATGATTACAGACGCTCAAAACAACTTTATTCTGGCCGTTCCAAAGGCCGAACTTCATCTTCATATTGAGGGATCTTTTGAACCTGAACTGCTTTTTAAAATTGCAGAACGAAACGGAATTTCTCTTAAATACAAAACCGTTGGAAAACTTCGTAATGCATATCAGTTCAATAATTTACAAGAGTTTTTAGACATTTATTACGAAGGGGCCAATGTGCTTTTGTACGAACAGGATTTTTATGACCTGACATTGGCCTATCTGGAAAAATGCAGGGAACAAAATGTGGTACATGCCGAAGTGTTTTTCGATCCGCAAACACATACACAAAGGGGTGTAAGTTTTGAAACCGTTGTAAATGGAATTCAAAAAGCATTGGACAAGGCAAACAAGGAGTGGGGAATTACATCGTGTTTAATACCAAATTTTTTGCGCCATTTAAGTGAAGATGAGGCCATAAAAACGTTTAAGGAAGCACTTCAATTTCGTGAGCTGTTTATCGGATTTGGTCTCGATTCGTCGGAGAAAGGAAATCCGCCGGCTAAATTTGAGCGGGTTTTTAAAATGGTGCACGACGAAGGTTTTTTAAGCGTAGCACATGCCGGCGAAGAAGGATCGGCTCAAAACGTTTGGGATTCGTTGCATTTGTTAAAAGTGGCGCGTATCGATCATGGTGTTCGTTCGGTAGACGATGAACTTTTACTGGATGAACTGGCGCGTATTCAAGTCCCACTTACGGTTTGTCCGCTTTCAAATTTGAAGCTAAAAGTTGTGCAGCAAATGAAAGAATTGCCTTTAAGAACATTACTCGAAAAAAATATCCTGGTGACAATTAACTCCGATGACCCGGCATATTTTGGTGGCTATGTAAACGAAAATTATAAAGCCATAACAGAAGCTTTTGATTTAACGACGGATGAACTGCGTATTTTGGCCAAAAATTCGTTTAAAGCCAGTTTTATGGGTGAAACAGAAAAAGAAAAGTGGATTAAAAGAATAAACGAAATAGAATAACTTTTACCTTGAATCGCAATTAGAAAAGCACAGGGTACTCCAGTGTTTTTTAAACCACCTTTGTAAAATTCATTATCTTAGCTCAACTAAATATTTTTATTATGACCTATTTACCAACTGAATCGCGTTACGATTCGATGAAATACAACCGCTGTGGAAAGTGGGGGCTCAAATTGCCTGCAGTTTCACTGGGTTTATGGCACAACTTTGGCGGAGTTGATGTTTTTGAAAATGGCCGCGCTATGTTACACAGAGCTTTCGATCTGGGAATTACTCATTTCGATTTGGCTAATAATTATGGTCCGCCACCCGGATCGGCAGAAGAAAACTTCGGAAAAATATTAAAACAAGATTTTGCGGCTTATCGCGATGAACTGATCATCTCGTCGAAAGCTGGTTACCTGATGTGGCCCGGCCCTTACGGAGAGTGGGGAAGTCGTAAGTATGTTTTGTCCAGCCTCGACCAGAGTTTAAAACGGATGGGATTGGAGTATGTTGATATTTTTTATTCGCATCGTCCCGATCCGGATACTCCGCTGGAAGAAACCATGATGGCGCTGGATCAAGCTGTTAGGTCGGGAAAGGCATTGTATGTTGGAATTTCGAATTATCCGGCAGACATGGCAAAGGAAGCAGCACAAATTTTAAAAGACCTTGGAACGCCATGTTTAATTCACCAGCCTAAATATTCGATGTTTGAACGTTGGGTGGAAGATGGATTACTTGATGTTCTGGAAGAGGAAGGAATTGGTTGTATACCATTTTCTCCGCTAGCGCAGGGACTTTTAACCAACAAGTATTTGCATGGAATTCCTGAAGGCTCGCGTGCCACGCGTGAGGTATTCCTGAAAAAAGAACATGTAGATACGGCGCACGATAAGATAGTAGCGTTGAATAACATTGCTCAGCAACGTGGACAATCGCTGGCACAAATGGCTTTGGCTTGGATACTTCGCGATAAACGAATAACATCGGTTTTAATCGGAGCCAGTTCGGTAAAGCAATTAAACGATAATGTTGATATGCTTAAAAATTTAGCTTTTAGCGAAGAGGAATTGAATGCCATTGAAAGTGTTTTGAAATAAGAACAAAAAGTGTAAAGCATAAAAAAGGCTCGCATTTGCGAGCCTTTTCAATTTCTATTGTTCTGATTTTACATTCCAAGTAATTTTTCTACTCCCCAAAAAAGAGTAAAAATTACTGCCATTCCGGCAATTGTGCCTGCTGCTAATGTTAAAATTAAATTCATCGGCAACATTTTCTTCTCATTCTCAGTGTTCATCTTAATGATGATCTGATTCTGATTCATTTTTGTTTCCATTATTCTAGTTTTTGTTTCAATCTGCTTTGATTTTAAAAAATGCAAGGCAGTATTTATATTTCCAATCAATAAAAGACTAAAAAGTATTTTGCAAAGGTATGGTAATTTTTCGAAACATGTTGTACAACACCTCTGTTTGTTAAATTGGTGTTAACGTGAACGTTACAGTTACAAACGAAATTACGATGAATAAATTGTTTTGAAATGACCTCAACTTATGTCGAAAAAAGACATAAAAAAAAGGAGAAATCCATTCGAATTTCTCCTTTAACTATATTTTGATGGTGTACTAAATCGCCGATTCAAATTGTTTCAGAAAACGCACATCGTTTTCAAAGAAATGACGAATATCTTTTATACCATAACGCAACATGGTAATTCGTTCAATTCCCATTCCAAATGCAAATCCGGTGTATTTTCGACTGTCGATATTGCACAATTCAAGTACATTCGGGTCAACCATTCCGCAGCCTAATATTTCGAGCCAGCCGGTATATTTACATACGTTACAACCTTCTCCTCCGCAAATCGAACAGCTTACATCCATTTCGGCACTGGGCTCAGTAAAAGGAAAGTAAGACGGACGTAACCTGATTTTTGTATCGGCACCAAAAAGTTCTTTTGCAAAGTGAAGCAAGGTTTGTTTCAGGTCGGCAAACGAAACATTCTCGTCCACATACAATCCTTCAATTTGATGGAAAATACAGTGCGAACGTGCAGAAATTGCTTCGTTACGAAAAACACGTCCCGGAAAAATAGCTCGAATTGGTGGTTGTGTGCGTTCCATTACGCGAATTTGCACACTTGAAGTGTGGGTACGTAACAAAACGTCGGGATCTTTTTCAATAAAAAAAGTATCCTGCATGTCGCGAGCCGGATGTTCTGGAGGAAAATTCAACGCAGAAAAAACGTGCCAGTCGTCTTCAATTTCAGGACCTTCGGCAACTGTAAAACCAAGTCGGGCAAAAATGCTGATGATCTCGTTTTTAACCAGCGACAAAGGATGACGGGTACCCAATTTCATGGGTTCGCCAGGCATGGTTAAATCTGAACCTGATCCTTCGTTTTCGCCTGCTTCAAAACCATCTTTTAATGCATTGATTTTATCTAAAGCAAAGTTTTTCAGCGTGTTAATTGCTGCACCAACCTCCTTTTTTTGCTCCGGAGGAACAGTTTTAAAGTCGTTAAAAAGCTGGCTTATGCTGCCTTTTTTACTGATGTATTTTATACGTAACTCCTCAACTTCATCCTTGCTTGAAGCTACTATTTTATCAATTTCTTCCTGTAATGCTTTGATTTTGTCTAACATTATCCTTCATTTTAATGAGCTGCAAAGATAATCATTCAAATTAAACGAATGAGCATATTTAAACACCACTTTTAGATTGGGTAAAAAGCTTTAGATTGTTTTAATTCTTTTTGATTTGTGGAGAATAAGGTTTTTTACCTATTTTTGCAGTCCTTTACAATAAAGATGGTCCCATAGTTCAACGGATAGAATAGCAGTTTCCTAAACTGTAGATATGGGTTCGATTCCCGTTGGGACTACCAGAAAAGCTGCTTCAAGTATCATTTGGAGCGGCTTTCTTTTTTTTAAAATTGACATTCCTCTTCAGCCCGACAATTTCAAAAGTGACGTTTTTTACTCATGGATTCTATGGAAAAAGAATGCAATATTATGTTAAAAACAAGTTCTGCTTTAAATGTGTCTGAATTACACAATACATTTTTTTTCAATTATTATCTGCAAAATTTTGTAAACTCAACAGAATTTTGTTCATTTGTATATCGTGCGTTCAGCACGATGTGTGTTTGGGGGTTAACATTAGTAAAAGGGCAGTTGTTGAACTGCCCTTTCTTCGTTTATATAGTTGACTTAAAATCATAAAAAACTTACCTTACAAAGAATTTACAGAGAATTATTTTTCTTAAACCAATAAAAGTTTGATGAACAATAAAAAGCTCAGAATTCTATTCACATCTCTTCTCGTTATATGCTTCTTTGCATTGCCGTACTATAGTGTGGGGCAGTCGGGTAATCATTGGTCACGAAATTTTAACGAAGAGTCTTCACTTATTTCTGGTGCTGTGGTTGGCGGTGATGCCCGGGCAGCTTCCATCTTTTATAATCCGGCCGGTATTTCAGAAATCGAACAGTCCAATTTATCGGTAAATGCCAGTTTGTTTTCGTTTGATATTTTCAATGCTTCCAATGCTTGGGGAAACGATATTGAATTTTTTACAACCCGCTTTGTTGTTGTTCCGAGGTTTGTTTCCTATATGTTGAAGCCTCAAAAAAAACGGAATTGGAGTTTGGAGTTTGCTTTTTTGAATAACGAAAACTATCAGCTGGAAGATTTTAGTAGTGTTGATAAAGAAATGGACATTCTGAGCAGTAACCCCGGTAAAGATCGTTACAATGCTTTTTATTCATACAATAACAAATACCGCGATGACTGGATCGGAGTGGGTGGGGCGTATAAAATCAATCCGGACTTGTATTTTGGAATTAGTATGTTTGCTTCGTTCCGAACGCTGAGTTATTCCTATATGGTTGATATTGAGGCAGGGCCACTGAATTATAGTTCGTATACCCCTGATGATTCTTATTATACCGCCCAATACAAAGAACAAGAATTTGTGAAATTTAATAACTATCGTTTGCTCTGGAAGCTTGGATTGATTTACAAACTTGAAAATGTGAGTTTGGGTATAAATATTTCAACGCCTTCAGTGGGTTTGTATTCCGATGGAAAAAGAGCGGCACGTAAAAAAAGTCAGAGTAACATTTACGATCCTACAACAAATATGCGGGTTACAGATTATCTGATTGCTGATTTTGCCGAAAAACAAGACATTACAAGTGCCTACAAAAGTCCGTTGTCGATTGCGCTTGGTGCAACCTGGAAGAATCACGATCAAACACGAGTAGTTTATTCTACCATCGAATATTTTGCAGGGATAAAACCGTATCGAATGGTTGATGCTCAGGAAAACTATGAAATAATAAACGGTGATCCGTTGATTGTTGGTTTGTATGACGAATGGCTTTCGTTTGTTTGGGGAGCAAAACCAATTTTAAATGCCGCCTTTGGTTATCGTTGGACAAAAAATAAAATAACTACGGTAATGGGTGGAATCAGAACTGATTTTAATTACCGGAAAGGATTGGATTATCATCCATTATTGGAGAGCAGAACCTTAAAAAGCTTTCGCTTAAATAAATACCACTTTAATGGAGGAATTACAACAAAAGTGAAAGGGCAGGATTTAATGGCCGGAATTCAATACACTTTTGGTATTGACAAAAATCAAAAACAGTTTGTAAATTTGAACGAAGCAATAGAATATAATGCCGATAATGGAACTGCACTTCAGGGAGTAAAACAAAATAATATGGATGCTGTTCTACATTCAATAAGTATCTATTTTGGAGCCACTTTTAATTTCAGTAGAAAAGAAAACTAAAATAAATCATGAAGAAACTAAGATTCGTTTTTCTGATGCTTTTAATGGGACAATTGATTTATGCCCAAAAAAGTAAAATCGACACTGTGGTAGTTGATGACTCTAAACAAAGGCTGAATGAAATAAGTCTGGTGGTAACTGACTTAATTGATGGTAGTTACCAGTTTAGGTACGAACGAAAACTGGGTTCACACATTTCGGTTGGTATGGGAACTGCTCTGAAAGGTAAAAATGGTTTGCTTAGTATTTCGGGTATTGACAGGGAACAAATTAAAACGGGAGATATAACTTATTCCGGATTTAAATTGATTCCTGACGTGCGGTATTATCTAAATAAAACTCAGCAGTATCAACTCGATGGTTTTTATTTTGGGGCGTATTCCAAGTATTTTCATTTTAATTCGAATATAAACGGGACGTATATAAACAAGAACGAAAAAGCATATCCGATAAACCTGGACGCTAAAATGAGAATTTTGTCGCTAGGCCTGATGGTTGGTTATAAGTTAGCCGTAACCAAAAGAATCAATGTTGATTTTTTGATATTGGGACCTGGAACAAGTAATCAAAAATACAAGTTGGATTTCAAAGAGTTTCTTCCCGATGAGTTTTATGATGATTTAAATGAAGCACTTAAAAATTTTAGTGTTTATGATTTGATAAACGGCGATTTCCAATTTGATGTTAGGGATGCTAAAACTCAATTTACCACCGTTTCTTTTCGTTACGGACTAACCGTTGGATATACTTTTTAATGATAAAAAATGAGGAAACACAAATTTGTTTTTCAGTAACATTCTTCATTGAATCGGGTATATATCTATGACATAAATACGGGAGATAATATAATGCGACTAGTATTGTCAGGTATCAAACATAAGCTATTTATATGCATGTAATATTTTGTTAAATACTAGTTTTCAGGCAATTATGTTGGCCTTGAGCGTGTTTTTTAACCAAGATTTTGTATCTTGTTCTTGTTAAACATCTTAAGTGCTGTATATAGAACACCACATTAAGAATTACACATTCAGAGGGGCTGGTTGCTGAACCAGTCTCTTTTTTAGTTAAACTAAAAAAAGACAAATAAACCTTTTTTGTGAGTTGATGGTTATTATTCGATGTAAATGTTTTTCATATGAAAAAGTACATTCGATTCGTTTCAGTTATTTCCATATTGTTTTTTTTCCTTGCTTGTAATTCTAAAAAAACAGATAAATCAGTTTCACAGCCTAAAGTTCAAATAGATACAGTGGAATTGTCGTGTTGTAAAATCGATTCAAAAAGAAGGTTTTTACCAGAACCCGATACTTTAGCCCTTAAAACCAAACCTTCAGGAACCGAAGAAATGGTTTTTATTGATGGAGGAACTTTTGAAATGGGAGCCGACAATAATCAGGCTCGCGCTGATGAATATCCCAAACATCCGGTAAGTGTTAGCAGTTTTTGGATGGATATGCACGAGGTTACCAACGCCCAGTTCAAAAAATTTGTTAACGAAACAGGATATGTAACGGTTGCCGAAAAGGATGTTGATTGGGAAGTGATGCGAACTCAACTCCCTCCGGGAACTCCAAAACCTCACGATAGTTTGTTGGTGGCCGGATCAATGGTGTTTACTCCTCCCAATTATCAGGTAGGATTAAACGATTATTCGCAATGGTGGACCTGGACCAAAGGAGCAAACTGGAAACATCCCGAAGGGCCCGGAAGCAGCATTGATGGATTAGAAAATCATCCGGTAGTGCACATTTGTTATAACGATGCCATTGCTTATTGCCAGTGGGCCGGCAAACGTCTGCCAACAGAAGCTGAATGGGAATATGCTGCTCGCGGGGGCTTACAAAACGCTATTTATCCCTGGGGTGACGAACACATTGAGAAAGGTTTACCCAAAGCAAATTCGTGGCAAGGCAGTTTCCCCAATGTAAATACTCAAAAGGATGGATTTTTTGCCACAGCACCAATAATGACCTACTCGCCCAATGGATATAATTTGTATGATATGGCAGGAAATGTTTGGGAGTGGACCTCTGACTGGTACGATATGAATTATTATAAAACACTACCTGCTGATGAAGTAACTTTAAATCCGAAGGGACCTGAAAAAAGTTTCGATAGCCGCAATGAATACGAAAAAAGAAAAACAATCAGGGGAGGCTCTTTTTTATGTAACGATAGCTATTGCTCGAGTTATCGGGTTGCTGCCAGAATGCCAGGAGAGGTAGATTCGGGCATGAGTCATACCGGGTTTCGATGTGTGAAAGATGTACAGTAAATAATCAATAATATCATATTAAGGTGCTGTGAACTAAACTTTTCCATTCAATGTGTGTTTCTAAAATTATATGTTTAATAAATTGGACTTTAATACATAAATGTCTTAACTTGAATAACCAATACAAAAACCCAGATAATTTAAATTAAAACGTATGAAAAAAGTGAAAACACAAATGAATTTGACAGCTTTATGGATTGCCATGTTTGGGCTGGTTCTGGTTGCTTTTGCTCCCATGCAAAAGGCAGAAGCACAAAACACTGAAAAACCCAATTTCCTTGTAATTTGGGGAGACGATATTGGCTGGGCCAATATTAGTAAGTACAATCACGGAATGATGGGCTACAAAACACCCAACATCGATCGCATTGCAAACGAAGGTGCCATGTTTACCGACTGGTACGCGCAACAATCGTGTACTGCAGGTCGGGCTTCCTTTATTTTGGGGCAACATCCTTTCCGAACAGGTTTGCTAACCATTGGAATGCCCGGTGCCAAACAAGGTATTCAGGAAAATCAGGTAACCATTGCCGAGCTTTTAAAACCACTCGGTTACACATCTGGTCAGTTTGGTAAAAACCATTTGGGAGATCGTGACGAACACCTTCCAACCAATCATGGATTTGATGAGTTTTTTGGAAATCTTTATCACTTAAATGCTGAAGAAGAACCTGAAACATATTATTACCCAAAAGATCCTGAATTTCATAAAAAGTATGGTCCGCGAGGAGTATTGCATTCTTATTCAGACGGGAAAATTGAAGACACAGGCCCAATGACCCGTAAAAGAATGGAAACAGCTGACGATGAATTTACCGATGCTGCCATTGCTTTTATTGAAAAAGCACACAATGAAGGGAAACCGTTTTTTGTTTGGTTAAGTGCTACCCGCATGCATGTTTGGACTCACCTGAAACCTGAATCGGAAGGAGTTACCGGAATTGGACTTTATCCTGATGGTATGGTTGAGCACGATAAGGCAATTGGTCGTGTTCTCGCAAAATTGGAAGAGCTGGGTATTTATGATAATACCATGATTATGTATTCAACGGATAATGGAGCTGAGAAGTTTACCTGGCCCGATGGTGGAACAACACCATTTGCCGGCGAAAAAGGATCAACCTGGGAAGGTGGTTTCCGTGTGCCATGTGCCATTAAATGGCCGGGCGTAATTAAACCGGGAACCATTTCAAATGATATTCACTCGCACGAAGATATGCTGCCATCCATACTTGCTGCAGCCGGAGAACCAAACATTAAAGAAAAATTGTTAAAAGGTCATCAGGCTGGCAATAAAAACTTTAATGTTCATTTGGATGGATATAATTTGTTGCCTTTCTGGAAAGGAGAAGTAAAAGAGAATCCACGCAAGGAAATCTTTTATTTCGATGCCAACGGTAATTTGAATGCAGTTCGCTACAACGACTGGAAATTACACTTTACCATTATGGAAGGATCAATAAACGAGGGGTACAGAAAACAACCTTCATGGCCACTTGCCATTAATTTGAGGGCAGATCCGTACGAAGTTTCATGGGAGTCAGCACTTTATACACGCTGGTATGCCGATAATATGTGGCTGTTTGTTCCGGCACAAGATGTAGTGGGTAAGTTTTTAGCAACCTTTAAAGATTATCCACCGGTATCGGGTTCATCGCTTGGTATCGATAAGGTAGTACAGTCATTGCAGTCACATCCGAATGCACAGTAAACAGTAGAATGAAATATTGAATTGGCTATCTTATGGGTAGCCAATTTCTTTATTCGACTTTTCTATTCCGATAAAACTAATGATCATGCTAAAACAACTTACTCTTTTAATTATTCTTTCAGTGTTTCTGTTTTCGTGCCAAACAACAGTCGAAAATAAACCTGCTGATAATACAGATACTACACAAGAGCCACTGTCGTTGTGGAACAACTCGGAAGTAAAAACTGCAATTGTTGAATTTGTTGAAAAAGTTACCGACGAAAATTCGGCTGATTTTGTTCCTGTAAAAGAACGGATTGCCGTTTTTGATAACGACGGTACATTATGGAACGAAAAGCCGCTGTATATTCCGGTGGAAATTGAACTCGCATACATAAAGAAAGTATTCCCCGAAAGACCTGAATGGAAAGACGATAGAATATACAGTGCTATTGCCGAAGATAATTTAGCTGTATTAAAAGATTTGGGAACGGCAGAGTTGGCCACTAAACTTTTTGCGGCTCACAAAGGACAAAAGGAAGAGGATTACAAAACTTTTGTCTATGAAACGCTTTCAACAGTAAAACACAGAAAATACAATCGGCCTTTAAAGGAAGTAACCTATTCGCCAATGGTTGAATTGGTTGGTTATTTGCAAGCCAACTGCTTTAATGTGTACATCGTAACCGGCGGGGAAATAACATCGGTGAGAACTGTGTCAGAAGAAATTTACAATATTCCGAAGGAAAATGTGGTAGGTACCAGTGTCAACTGCAAATACATTTCTAATGATTCCGGAATTTACATTGAACGGGAAGCAGAAATTAGTTCAAATAACGACAAACAAGTTAAACCGGTTAACATAGAATTACACATTGGCCGGAAACCAATTTTTGCTGCCGGTAACAGCGATGGCGATTACCAAATGATGGAATACACACTTTCTGGCCGTGGTCCATCGATGGCTATTTTGGTACACCACGACGATGAAGTACGTGAATATACGTATATGCATGGTACTGAAAATGCAATAAAAGATGCTGCCGAAAAAGGTTGGTTTGTTGTTAGTATGAAGAATGATTTCAAGGAGATTTTTGCAGAATAACAAGTAATTGGATTAAGTCTTCGAATTTATAATATCTAACAAAATGATGAAATTTGTAGTAGCAATAATTTTCGTTGTTCTATTGGGTTCTATTCATTTTATTTCTGCTCAGGAAGCTGAAAAATCAGATGCTGCAGAATTGGCAAAAAAATTATCGAATCCTATTGCCAGTTTAATTAGTGTTCCATTTCAGAATAATACAGATGTAGGAATCGGAGAATTGAATGGTTCACGAAATACACTGAATATTCAACCGGTTATTCCAATTCGTCTTTCCGAAAAATTAAACCTCATTGCAAGATGGGTGCAACCCGTAATTTCGCAATACAATATTACCGGAAATGGGAATCATGAATCGGGTTTGGGCGACGCAGTGGTGAGTGCTTTTTTAAGTCCGGCAAATTCCAAAGGCGGACTGACCTGGGGAGCCGGGCCGGTTTTTCTTTTGCCCGATGGAACCAATGACTACCTGATCACTAAAAAGTTTGGAATTGGGCCAACTGCAGTCGCTTTGTATCAATCAAAGGGAATAACTGTCGGCGCTTTAATCAACCAAATATGGAGCGTTGCAGGGGATGAAAACCGAAGCGATATTAACCAGATGTTCTTTCAACCCTTTTTCGCCTTCAACTGGAAAACCGGTGCCGGAATAGGTGCCAATTTTGAAATCACTCAGAACTGGGAAGCAAGTACCACCAATGTTTGGCTTAATCCTACATTAAGTGCGGTTACAAGTTTAGGAAAGCAAAAATCGCAGTTCGTAGTTGGGCCTCGTTTAAACTTGTCAGCTCCTGATGGAACAAAATCCGATTTAGGAGTAAGAGCAGTCGTGGTATTCCTTTTTCCCAAATAATACTTCTTTTATTCCACCTGAAAGTTAAAATTACTTTTTACTAAAAATAAGTTGAAATGAGCACACTTAAAAATATTCAAGAGCTTCAATACCGAATGAATCAATCCATTATTGGGCAGGAAAAGCTGGTTGATCGAATTCTGATAGGGCTGCTCGCAAACGGTAATTTATTGTTGGAAGGATTGCCCGGTCTGGCTAAAACACGAGCAGTAAAAGCCCTGGCAAAAGAACTGGAAGCCGGGTTAAGCAGAATACAGTTTACGCCGGATTTGTTGCCTTCCGATATTACCGGATCGGAAGTGTACCAACCCGAATTGGACGACAAATTTGTGTTTCAGCCCGGGCCGATTTTTAGTAACCTGGTTTTGGCCGACGAGATTAACCGTGCGCCGGCAAAAGTACAGGCTGCACTTTTGGAGGCCATGGAAGAACGACAGGTTTCGGTAGCCGGAAAAACACATAAAATGGAACCGCTTTTTATGGTGCTTGCCACGCAAAATCCGGTTGAGCAGGAAGGAACCTATCCTCTACCGGAAGCGCAAATGGACCGCTTTCTGATGAAGGTATTAATCAATTATCCAAATTCGGAATCGGAAGCGCAGATTTTAAGACTGGTTCGTGATGAAACAAAAACTTCGGTACCCAAAACCAAAAACGAAGCACTGAGTCAGGAGATTGTATTTAAGGCACGAGAGGAAATTCAGAACGTTAAAGTGTCTGAATCTGCTGAAAAATACATTGTTGATTTGATTTTTGCCACACGTTATCCCGAAAAATACAACGAAGAATTGGGTTCGTGGATTGATTTTGGCGCTAGTCCCAGAGGAACAATTGCCCTTGATAAATGTGCGCGGGTTGTTGCCTGGCTTAATAATCGTGACTTTGTTCAACCCGATGATATCCGAGCAATAATCCACGATGTATTACGACATCGTTTAATTTTGAGTTACGAGGCAAACGCCGGTGGAGTTGGACCTGATCAGGTTATTGATGAGATTTTAAAGGTTGTTGCTGTGGTTTGAAGAAATAAACCACTAAGACACTAAGGACACTAAGAAGAATATTAGAAGAAAAACTTGGTGCTTTTTGTGCCTTAGTGGTAAAAAAATAAATGTGAATATTGGTGATATTATAAAAACAGAAATGTAATCCACTAAGACACCAAGTACACTAAGAAGAATATTAGAAGAAAAACTTGGTGCTTTTTGTGCCTTAGTGGTAAAAAAATAAATGTGAATATTGGTGATATTATAAAAACAGAAATGTAATCCACTAAGATACTAAGTACACTAAGAAGAATATTGGAAGAAAAACTTGGTGTTGATAGTGCCTTGGTGGTAAAACAATAGTTATGGCAGAATATGTACCAAGAGGAACAAATTTTTCAATTCGTGAAGATGAGTTGGATAGAATTGCACGAATTATAGTTGACTGTGCTTTCAAAGTTCATAATTATCTTGGTCCTGGACTATTGGAAAAAGTATATGAAGTATGTTTCTGTCATGAATTAGATAAAGCAGGTTTGTCATTTGAACAGCAAACTCCAGTACCAATAGAATACGATGGAATTAAGTTTGATGAAGGATTCCGTTTAGATGTTTTGGTTGAAGATATGATAATTTGTGAATTAAAATCGGTGATGGAAATGCATCCGGTCTATACAGCACAAATACTTAGCCACATGAAACTTATGGATATTGAATTGGGATTCTTGATAAACTTTAATGTACCACTAATTAAGAATGGAATTAAACGATTAAGAAACTAATATTAAATGAATAAAAATAGAAATAAAACCACAAAGACACGAAGAAGAGTAGAAAACCAAAAAAAGATTTATTGAGTGGTCTTTCAAAGAACAGTAGTTAGTATAAAAACATTTAAAAAAACTTGGTGTTCTTAGTGACTTGGTGGTAAAACAAATGAAAAAAGATTTTTTGAAAGTATAGATTTAATCGGATTTCAAAGAACAGTAGTTAGTATAAAAACATTTAAAAAAAACTTGGTGTTCTTTGTGTCTTAGTGGTAAAATCAGCTTCGTTATTATCAATGAAAGGAAGCACAAAAAATATCATCCCGACCCTCAGCGAATTACTGAAATTGGAGCATTTGGTTGCTTCAACAGGATTTTCGTTGCTTCCAAAACAACCTGTTCACAGTGTATTGGCAGGTAAACATGCTTCGAAGTTGCGAGGCAGAGGTTTGGATTTTGAGGAAGTGCGCAAATATGTTGCCGGCGACGATATTCGAAATATTGACTGGCGTGTTACTGCCCGCACCCGCATTACTTCTACAAAAGTTTTTACCGAAGAAAAGGAAAAGCCGGTTTTGGTTATTTCTGATATGACACCGGGAATGTTTTTCGGATCGCAGGTGTATACAAAAACCTTTATTGCTTCGCAACTGGCGGCCATTGCGGCTTTTAAGGTGTTAAAAAACGGCGATCGTTTTGGAGGCTTAATCTTTGATGGCGAAGGCTGCCAGATTTTTTCTCCACGGCGAAACAGGGCTGTTGTAATGCAATATTTAAAAGCGATGATAGACCAAGCGCAGAACCTGGCCGATAAAAATTACCCAATTCAGGAAAAAACACAAGTGGTGGACAAAGCATTGTTGCGGGTGATTAGTATGGCCACACACGATTATTTAATACTGTTTATCAGCGATTTTCAATCGGTTTCTGCATCAAGCAAAAAACATCTTATCCAGTTGTCGAAACACAACGATGTAATTCTGTCCAGAATCAGCGATCCGCTGGAAGAAAAATTACCTCAAAGCAAACTGGTTTTGTCCGACGGAAATCTTCAACTGATGTGCGAAGCCGGGAAAAAGAATCTGGGTAAAAAGTATGAAACAAATTATCAGGAACAGAAGATCGGGTTTTATACTGAAATGGAAAAATACGGAATTCCGATTCTGTCGTTAAATACCATTGAAAACATCGATACCCAGTTAAAATCACTTTTCAAAACCAAACTAAAAACAAAAAGACGTTGAATGAAACAACGACATATAATTCGATTGGTCAATTGATCGAGCCTGATCCGGTGAAATACAGTTTTAATACTCCGGGCTGGTATTTGGTTTTGGCACTTTTGGTGTTAATTGTGTTATTGGTTGTTTTTATTCAGTACCGAAAATATAGGAAGAATGCCTACCGGCGTGAAGCTCTGAAAGAAATTGAAGATATTCTTCAGCACAAGAAAACCCGGGCGGCTTTTGAAATAAATGAGTTATTAAAAAGGACAGCGATTCAGCTTTATGGTCGAAAAAAAGTGGCGGCTCTATATGGCGATGAATGGTTCCGTTTTTTAATGTCGTGCATAGAAAAGCAATTGATTTCGCCCTTGCCTGACTTTACAATTTATACCAAGGCTTTGTACAATACTTCATATGTATTAACAGAACCACAGGCCAATGAACTTGCTCACTTTGCTGTCTTTTGGGTAAAAAATCATCGTGCCAATGTTTGAGTTTGCTTACATATGGGTTTTTCTGTTTTTACCAGCGCCGTTGCTTGTGTTTTGGTTAATGCCACCTTTAAAACAACGGAAGGAAGCATTAAAATTTCCTGCGTTTAGCGATGTTGAAAAAGCAAGCGGACAAAAGGCCGGATCGGGAGCCTGGGTGTCGAAACGAAATGTTTTGCAGTGGATTGTGTTGTCATTGATTTGGATAGCAACACTGGCTGCTTTGGCATCGCCTCAGATTGTCGGCGAACCGGAGATGAAGGTAAAAACAGCACGAAATTTTGTTATCGCCGCCGACATTTCCTTTAGTATGGCCAATTCCGACTGGGAGATTGATGGCGAACGGGTAACTCGTTGGGAAGGGGTAAAACAAGTTTTAAATGCGTTTATTGAAAAGCGCGCAGGAGACAGGCTGGCTCTGGTTTTTTTTGGAAGCAATGCCTATTTACAGGCACCTTTAACCACCGACCACGATGTAATTCGTTTCATGCTCGACGAAACAGATGTGGGAATGGCCGGACAAATGACCGGAATTGGAAAAGCCATTGGGTACTCGTTAAAAATATTTGAAGGAGATTCTATTGACCAAAAAGTATTGCTGTTGCTTACCGATGGACAAGATGATGGAAGAGGAATTTTTCCGACTGATGCTGCAAAAATGGCACACAAGGACAGTGTTAAAATTTATACGATTGGGATTGGAGAAGCTACTGGCAAAAACGATGGTTTGGATGAGCAAACTTTACAGGAAATTTCCCGCATTGCAGACGGAGAATATTTTCTGGCAGAGGATCCTGAACAATTGGGAAATGCCTACAACACTTTAAACGAATTGGAACCCATTGAATATGAAGCCGAGGAAAATGCGCCAGTCACTTTGCTATTCCATTACCCGCTAGGGATTGCTATGGTTTTAGCTTTTGTGCTGGCATTGATTCGTGGCTTGCAAAAATTGTTTTTTGGATGAATTATAAAACAAAAAATAACCACAAAGTCACAAAGAAATTTGAGCAAAATTTTGGTGCTCTTCGTGTCTTGGTGGTCAAATAAACCATGTTCGAATACATAAAAGATATTGCCCATTTTAATCCCGACCAGTTTCATTTACTGCGTCCGGTCTGGTTATGGGGATTTGTAGTGGTGTTGGTGGTGGCACTTATTATTGTTTTTACTTCTCGTGAAGACCGAAAGTGGAAAAAAGTTATTGCACCGGCCTTGCAACCTTATATGTTTACCAAAGAAAAACGAGCTGCAGTAACTTTTCCTTTAATTGCCTTTGTTTTGATTTCAACCATTGGAATTTTGGCCCTTGCCGGACCTACCTGGGAGAAAGTGGATGTACCGGGAGCCAGAAGCGAGGCTGTGCTAATGATTGCGGTAGATTGTTCGCTTTCCATGATGGCAGAAGATGTGCAACCCAATCGTCTGGAACGCGCCAAGTTCAAAATCCGCGATTTATTGGATGCCAATCCCGGCTCAAAAGTAAGTCTTTATGCTTATTCCGGAACAGCTCATACCGTCGTCCCTATGTGTAATGATTATCGTTTGATCACTCATCATCTGGAGTCTTTGTCTCCGGGAATTATGCCGGTTCAGGGAACAAATCTGGAGTTGTTAATGCAACTGACCGATACTACATTGGCAAAAGTTACGGCGCCAAGTACATTGTTACTGGTTACCGATGCAGTTGATGAAAACCAGGCACTGCTTATCGAAGATTTTGTGAACAGCTCCATTCACAGAGTTGAGGTTTTAACCCTGGCAACGCAGCAGGGTGCACAAATTCCAAAAAACGAAAACAAAGAATCGGTTTCCGACAGAAATGGAAATATTGTTGTTTCAAGCCTTGATCCAAATGTTCTTTTTCAGCTTCAGAAACACAAAAAAATAAACGTGAATACACTCACTCTAGATAACTCCGACATGGAACTGATTGCGGCAAATGTGAGAAAAAACCTGGAGTATCAGGCAGATGATGAGGAGAGTGATGAACAGTGGAAAGACATGGGTTTTGTATTGCTTATTTTTCTGGTTCTGCTTCTTCCGTTTTGGTTTCGTAAAGGTTGGATGATCCAGTATTCATTTATTCCAATTCTCTTTTTTATGAGTTCATGTTCCGGCGATATGTCGTGGCAAAATCTCTGGTATTCCAAAGATTACCAGGGGCAGAAGTTGTACGATGCAAAAGATTACGATGAGGCTGGTAATACATTTGAAACGGAATTCTACAAAGGTGTTGCATATTACAAAGCCGGCAATTTTGACGCGGCGGCACAAGCATTTGAAAAAGATAGTTCGGCCAACTCGCTCTTTAATCTGGGAATGGCATATTCTCAATTGGGGCGCTACGACGAAGCCTTGCAAGCCATTGAATTGGCTGCCGAAAAAGATCCGGGAAATGAAAAGTTTCAGGAGGCCATAAACGAAACAACAAAAACAATTGGAGTAGTGGATTCGCTCAGAAATGAAGGCGGCCCCATTGAGTTACCGGAAGAAGAGGAAAAAGAAGCCGGCAAACTGGAAGAACGCAAAGCTTCATCGAAAGATGAGGAGTTGAGTTCGGATACGGAAGTGGATGAGTTGCCTGAAGACGGTAAACGCGTAACAGATGAAGTAGAAACCGATCAGCGAAAGGCCGAGGAAATGGAAGAGGTTCCGGATGATTTTCAATCGGGGAGCGGAGAAAAGCCACAGAATATTTTATTGCGCGAAATTTCAGCTGATCCGGGTGAGTTTTTACGACGACGGTTCGAATATCAAAGGAAAAAGTATCACCAAAACATGCAGGAGTTGGAAGAACAATGGTAAAACACATTAAACATATCAGTTTGCTTTTTGTATTGGGAACTTTACTTTCAGTTTATTCCTTTGCTCAAAAAATTGATGCTTTTGCACGCGTTTCTGTGGTTCCGCATGAAGGAGTGGTGCGCCAGGCTTACAAAGTAACAATCACTGTTCATTCATCAACATGGTTTGCCAAACCACTGCAATTTACCAATCTTCACATCGATGATGCTTTTATTATTCCTTTTACCAGAACTGTAAGCAGCATAAATTACATCAACAATAAAAAATACGCAACCCTGTCGTTTTATTACCTGGTTTTTCCATACAGCACGGGAGATATTAAAATACCGGAGTTGGAAATCAATGCAAACATTCCTCCTGAAGGGGGATATAAAGGAGAACCGGTATTGATCCGAACAAAACAGCAAATGATTAAGGTAAAAGCGGTTCCATCGTCGAAAGATGAAAATGTTTGGACAGTTGCAAACAACATCACGATTAACGACAATTGGAGTAAAAATATTGAAACCCTGAAAGTTGGTGATGTTGTTGAACGAGAGATAATTATTACAGCTAGTGGCACCCTGCCTTCTTTGATACAGCCGCTAATAATCGAAAAGCCGGAATTTACAAGTATCTATCCGCGGGAGCCGGAACTGCAGGACAAACGAACAGATAAAAGCGCAAATGGTGTTCGGATTGAAAGGTATTCTTATTTGTTTGAAGATGAAGTTGAAATAATTATCCCCGAGGAACAGATTTTATGGTGGAATCCGACAACTGAAAGCGTTTATAAACGCACAATTCCAGAGAAAAAAATAACGATAAAAGCCAATCCTGACCTGGCAATGATGGAAAGCCTGAAAGATTCGTTACTGGCCATGTCGGCTCCACTTCAAACAACAGAAGAAGAACCATTTTCGTGGACTCTGGTTGGTTTATTGCTGATTGTGTTGTTGCTTGCCGGCTATTTCGGAATAAAATCTCTTCGATATGCTGTTCGTTCTTACCGCAAAAACCGGATTGTATATTTACAAAGTGAAGCGTACTGTTTTAAGCAGTTACAAGATGCACTTGATCATAAAACCCGAAAAGAGTTTATACGGCTACTTTATATTTGGTTTGATAAAGTACGTGACAGCGGGCAGTCGGCTTCCATCTCTGATTATTTGAATTGGCCGGAACGAGATATTTGGGAAGATCTGATTCAAACAAATGAATTCGATGCAGGTCTTGAGAACAAGAATCAATTTCGGATTTTGATTTCGAAATTAAGGGAAAATCTGGTAGTAAACGACACGCAAAAAGGCAGATTGAGGAAGTTAAATCCTGTTTGAAATGAATGAAATATTTGAACGAAAACAAAGATGCAATCAGCTGTTTTATGGGCAAAATGCCTTGGTGTAAAGGCTTTTGGGAGTGTTAATTTTCTTTTGTGTTTATGCTGATTATAGTGTAAATTTGATAGTGAACATAATCAGCAATTTATGAATAGAAAAATTCTGGTAATCGCATTGGTACTCTTACTATTTACATCGTGCGTTTCAACAATGAAATATACCTGGACAAAGGATAATGTTACGGGAAAGGAATTTGAAAAAATTCTGGTATTGGTAATTGGTAAAAACACCGAAGCCCGGGCTATTTTTGAGAATACTATTGTACAGGCTTTGGCTGAAGAGAATATTTATGCAGAAAATAGTCTCAAACTGTTTCCACCCATTATCAGTATTGATAAACTGAGTGAAAAAGCGATTGAGTCGAAAATCCGGCTTGCCGGTTACGATGCTGTAATAGTTTCCAGTTTAGTGGACATTAAGGAGCAGGAAGTATTTGAATACGACAGTTTTTATCATCCATATCCTTACCGGTTTCCACGTCATATATACTATGGTTATAGTTACGCATACAGTCCGGGTTATTATCGTCAGGAAAAATCGTTTGTGGTTGAATCGCGTTTGTTTGATGCAAATGAGCCAACTGCAGAAGATGCAATAATCTGGTCGGGGCAGTCGGAGATAACAGATCCGCGGTCTTTTGAATCAGCAGCAAAGGAACATGCTTACTCAATGGTTAAAACACTTTTAAAATCAGGGGTGCTTTTAAAACATTAAAGGAGTTAATTCTGTTATTTAGAAAAGATAAGGAGCAAAATGACATTTGGCTTTATTGCACAGACATTCAAATAAATAAACTATGATGAAGAAGGTAAAACTACTTTTATTGGGAGTAACAATGATTGTTGCTTGGTCGTGTTCAACAACAATGAACTACACATGGACAAACGAAGGATACCAGGGACGAAAGTATGATAAAATTTTAGTCGTGGTTGAAGCAAAAACACCGCAAGGAAGGATTAATTCAGAGTCGGCTATTGTTGATCGCCTACAGGCCGAAGGCATTACTGCAAGCAATAGTATTCAGGTTTTTCCATTCAACGAAAATAACCATGAACTTACTGAGGAAGAAATTGAGAACAGAATACAAAGTGGAGGTTATGATGGTGTTTTGATAACTTCTCTGGTTGATGCAAGTTCAAGAGACGTACGCGAAGGAGGAGGCACTTACATGCAGCCTGTTTCGTATCGTTATGGCAGGTATATTCGCACAGGTTATGTACACTTGCAGGAACCTGAATATTATCGCCAGGAAAAAACGTATGTTATGGAAACGCGATTTTTTGATGTAGCAGAAAAGGCAACCAAAGAATCAGTTGTTTGGTCGGGACAGTCTGAATTAACTGATCCGTCATCAGTAGATTCAGCTGCCAAAAGCTACTCTAAGAAATTGGTAAAAACACTTTTGGATTCGGGAATTATAAAATTGTAAATGTTTAACAATAAATAGTTTAAAAGATGAAAACAAGAATAGTACTTACATTTATTGCAATGACCTTTCTCTGGTCGTGCTCAACAACCATGAAATACACATGGACAAAAGACAATTATGAGGGTAAAACGTTTGATAAGGTTTTGGTTTTAACGCTTTCGAAAAATCTGAAGTCGCGAACCTTATTCGAAAATACAGTAGCAGATATGCTGACTGCCGAAGGCATAAATGCAAGCAATGGTTTAAAGGTAATTACTCCGGTTGAAGACCTTAAAAAACTTACTGAAGATGAGATTGAAAAGCGAGTAAAAGATGGCGGTTATGATGCGGTTTTGGTTACTTCGCTGGTTGATGTAAATACCCGCGATGTGCAGGTAAATACTACCAATTACTACCCGTATATGTATGGCGGTTATTATGGCTATGGTTATCGTAGTTTTATTTATTCGAGCTACAATCACATGTGGAACGATCAGTATCGCGAAGAAAAAACCTATGTGCTCGAAACACGTTTATACGATGTAAACGAAACAAATCAGAAAGAAGCTATTGTTTGGTCCGGTCAGTCAGAACTGGTTGATCCTTCAGGATCTGAATCGGCATCAAAAACGTATTCAAAAAAATTGGTTAAAACATTAATGGATTCAGGGACTATTAAATAGTTGTGAGAATGTTACCGGTTTTATTCCCGGTATCTTTTTGTAATGAATTTAATAAAATGTATTTATAGGAATTGATAAAAAGCATTGGCCGGTAAGGTTGATGCTTTTTTTAGTTTTCCTGAGTTGATTTCGGACTTGCTGCACCAATTGGGATGTTCACTTTAATGTTAAACGAATTGTGAATACTTCCTGATTTGTTTTTGAAAACGTCAGTCAGTCCCTGGTAGTAGCGCACTCCAATTGTCCAACCTTGTCCCTGCATTAGTTTATAACCTGTGCCAAATGCTAATCCGCCATTAAACCAATTCAGTAAATTATCGTTGTAATCTTTTATTTTTACATCTCTGTTATCAACATCCGAAGTAAATTCTACCCAGCTGTTATAAATAAGTCCTACCTGAGGCCCGGCTTCAACATAAAAATGATTTTTAAACTTATATTTGGCTAAAATCGGAACCATAAAAGCACTTACTTTTTGCGAATAATTGCCTTCAACCGATAGCATCTCAGCATCTAAAAACGCCAAATCCTCTTCCTGAAGATCATCTAATCCAAAACTCGATTTTACCTGAACCCCCGAATACAGGAACAACTGATTTTTCATTCTTACATCGAAATAAAAACCAAGGTTGAAATTTCGTAAATTATCGTTCGATTCGAAACCCGAAATTTTTGTGTAATTAAATCCACCCTCCAAGCCAAATTCCAGGTTTGGTGAGTTCAATTTGTCTCCCAGTAGAAGTGATATAAGGATTTGAGAATGAGCCATGTGTGATGTAATGAAAAGGCACAAAACAAGAAGCAGTTTTTTCATATCAATTTCATATTCAAAATTGGGTAAACCATTTACCTTTTTATAAAGATATTAAATAGTACGTTAAGAAAATCAAATCGTCCGAATCTTTCGCGAAATAGTGATGTTCAAACAATAGTTCATTTTGTTTGTATATGATAGTTAAAACACCGAAATTGATACAAATTAACGATTGAAAAAAACGTAACAATGAGAAAATTATTCCTGGCTACACTTCTTGTGGTATTTTTTGGTTCCGCCATTGCTCAAAACATTGAATTAACTCCGATTTTCGGTTATACCATAGCCGGAAAAGTGGACAACTATGGCAGGTACCTCGATGTAAAAGATGATGCATTGTATGGCGGATTATTAAGTGTTCAAATCGATGAACTGTCGTATTTCGAACTCAGTTACGAGCGAAACGATACAAAAGGCTCAACTCGTCTAAAGGAAATTGATTTGGCAGTAGAACATTATCAGGCAGGAGCTTTAAAAGAGTTTTCTCAAGGTATGGTTGTCCCGTTTGCAAAAATTACACTGGGTACATCGCGCTATGTTCAAAAGTCGGGAGGCGATGAGCGTGTGTGGTATTTTTCAACAGGAATTGGAGCCGGAGCAAAGGTATTTTTAAGCGAACGGGTTGGTATACGTTTGTTTACAAATTTAATGATGCCACTCGAGTTTGATGGTGCCGGTTTTTGGTGCGGAATAGGTGGCGGCTGTTCCGGAGGAATAAGTTTTAACGTGCCCGTTATGCATTGGGATATGGGAGCCGGATTAATTATTCGACTGGAAAATTAACGGTACAAACGGCACATCTTTTGTTTTTAACCTAAAACATTAAAAAATACACATTATGAGAATTATTGTAGTAGTAGTTTTAATCCTGGCAAATACTTTGGTGTTTGCGCAACAAAATGATCCTGAATTATCGTGGCCGCGCGAAATAATCGAAAACGAATATACCATTACGCTTTATCAGGCACAGCTCGAAAGCCTCGATAAAAATATATTAAGCGGACGGATGGCTTTATCGGTTAAAAAAGGCGATGAAATAATATTTGGTGCGCTTTGGTTTAATGCAAGAGTGGCTACCGATTTCGATACACGAATTGTAGTTTTGGAAGCTGTTGAAATTCCTGAGATTAAATTTCCGGATGTTGACGATGATTCCAAAATTGAAAAATTGAAGGAGATTATTATTTCTGATTTGGAATCAATGGATTTGGAAATGTCGCTGGATCGGATTTTGGCTGATTTAGAGGATGTGGAAAACCTGCAAATGCTAAATGATCAGATTAAAAACGATCCGCCGGAGATTTATTTCAGAATGAAACCAACTGTTTTGGTAATTATTGATGGCGATCCAATATTAAAGGAAGTTGAAAAAAGCAATTTGGAATCGGTTGTAAATACTCCGTTTTTGATTCTGAAGAAAAAGAATACCTATTACATTAAGGGAGGAAAATATTGGTACGAGTCGAATACACTTGTTTCAAAAGAATGGAAAGTTACCAAAGCAGTTCCCGGAGATGTGGAAAAAGCAGCCAACAAAATGTTGGACAACTCGGAGGAAGAACCTGAAGGGGAAACAACAGAAATTCCGGATTTAATTGTAACCACAAAACCTTCAGAGATTATTACTACGGATGGAAAAATGGAGTATGAACCCATTGGCAGCACCTCTCTTTTGTATGTGAAGAATTCTGAAAATGATATTCTTTTAGACATTACTTCGCAACACCACTTTGTTTTGATTAATGGTCGTTGGTACAGTTCAAAAACCATGAAAGATGGAGGCTGGGAGTTTATCGAACCGGCAGATCTTCCAAAAGATTTTGCCGCCATTCCTTCTGATGCAACTATTGCGTCGGTTAAAGTAAGTGTGCCCGGCACTGAAGAAGCAAAAGAAGCTGCCTACGAGCAACAAATGCCGCAAACTGCAGTTGTCGACCGAAAAACAGCCACCACAAAAGTAACATACGATGGCAAGCCCGAGTTTGAAAAAATGGAAGGAACCACAGTGTTGTATGCAACCAATACCGAAAGCACGGTTATAAAGGTTGATAAAATATATTACTGTGTTGATGAAGGGATTTGGTTTGAATCGTCGAAACCCGATGGTCCGTGGATTGTTTCGGATAAACGCCCTGAAGAAGTAGATGAAATACCGCCAAGTGCTCCGGTTTACAATGTAAAGTATGTTTATATATACGACTCTACCCCTGAAGTGGTTTACGTTGGATACACTCCCGGCTATTATCATTCGTATTATTATGGTGGAGTTGTAGTGTATGGTACCGGCTATTACTATCGTCCCTGGTACGGAATGTATTATTATCCCCGGCCGGTAACGTATGGATTTGGAGTACATTACAATCCATATACAGGGTGGGGATTTTCGGCAGGTTTTAGCTATGGCTGGTTTACTTTCGGTTACCATTCGCATCCCGGATATTGGGGACCATGTGGTTATCGACATGGTTACCGTTATGGCTACGGACACGGCTACCATCGTGGCTATCACAATGGCTACCGGGCCGGTTATGCCAAAGGAAGATATGATTCGCGAAATGTGTACAGCAGGCGTTCTACCGGAGTGAGACCAACCACAAGAGATCGTGGTTCGAATATGCCGAATAAATCAGCGCGCCCATCAAACAGGGCAAATAATGTGTACACCGATCGGAATGGAAACATTTATCAGCGCGACAACAACGGTAATTTTAATCAGCAAAATAAACGACCGGCAACCCGTCCTTCAACTCAGCCTTCTACCCGTCCTTCGCAGCCAGGTACAAGACCCACGCAACCTGCAACCCGGCCAACGCAGCCAAGTACAAGGCCTGCCCAGCCGGTTCAACGACCAAGTACTCAGCCTTCTACTCGTCCAACAACGCCCAGCAATCAATTGCAGCGCGATTATCAGAATAGAAACAGAGGAACACAGAATTATCAAAACTACCAGCAGAACAGACCAACTCCCTCGCGTGCAACTCCCTCGCGTGCAACTCCGCAGCGAAGTACCGGAGCTGCAACACGTGGCAGAAGATAGATATTCAAGCATAAAAAGAGCGGATAAATTAATTTTTATCCGCTCTTTTTGTAAGCCAGAGTTATGCTAACTGCGCTCCTTCTGGTCGTCATGCTGAATTTATTTCAGCATCTTTTTCACTAGCAAAAATTCCAAATCCGTTAGCTGATATATGGAATGATGTACCTATATTTTGATATTGGAAATGATAACGTGACTTTTATTTCGTAATCACTTTTTTACCTAAAAGTTGTTTAACAACTATGTAAGCCAGGGCTTTCGACTCTTCTTCAATTGAAGCAGGATTGAGCGTTTTGGTCTGGGCTCTCCAAATTAATTTTTCAGTCGCTACATCGTATAAGTTACACTCAACAAAATAAGTGATATCGTCGGTGTAATATCCTCGATCCATTATTGTTCCCATGGAGTAATAATAGTAATCGTAGTATGCACCACCCATTCCGTATGGTGTTCCGTAATATCCCGTTCCACCCATGGCAAATCCGCGGTCGTTTACCCAACGTTGCTCTTTTGTTTTATCAAATAGGGTAATAATCATTAATGCGTCAATCTTATTCTCAGCAACTTTCGAAATCACCTTTTCTTTAATAACATCAGAGTTGTCCATTACTTTGGTAATCTCGCCTAAACGGTTGGCCATCGGAAAAACATCGGTGGTAGGCATGGCTTTTATGCCTTTTTCTTTCAGGTAATCTACCACATTGTGTTCGGTAATATATCTACTCGATGATTGTGGGAAAAGGACAGTCACACCAATGTTTTCGTATTCTTGAGGTGTGTTTTCTTTGTCCGACCACGAATTAATTAATTTTGTAGACGGGCCACAACCGGTTAATAGTATACTGGCTGTAAAAAAGGCAATAATTAGTCGTTTCATTTATTTCAATTTAAGTTTTATTTCTGAAGGTATTACATTCAAATGTACCGCTTATTTTTAGTTCTTAATTTTTGGGCGTATTTTTATTCATGTAAAGTATAATAAATACATGAAACATCTAACATTACGACAGTAAAAATGTTTATACTTTAAACCAAAGTTCTAAACATCGACTGTTTTAATGAAAGTACAAACTTGATTTTAACAGCTGTTTTATTCCCAAAATCTGTTTTTATGAAAATAATTTATTTCGTATTCTTTTCTTTCCTGTTGTCGGTTGGTTTACTGGCTCAGGAAAACGATTCTGCCGATCAGAACTCGTTACTGGAACCCATAACCGAAACGGTTGATCAGGGGAGTGTTTTCGATACAGACGAACCATTAATTGTAACTTTAAAATACGATATAAGCTCGTTTGTAAAGCATAAATCCAAAGGTGAATACATTGATGCTGAGTTGTTTCTGCATCTGTCTGATTCCGATTCAATTGTAAAAAATATACGTTTAAAAGCACGTGGTAACTTCAGACGTGGGCACTGTTTTTTCCCTCCTATTTACTTGAATTTTAAAACTGATCCCATTGAAAATACGGAATTAAAAGGCATGCGAAAAATAAAAATGGTAACGCATTGCGAATCAACAAAAGCATACGAAAACTATATCCTACGCGAATACCTTGCATATAAACTTTACAATGTTTTTTCTGAAAAAAGCTTTAAGGTACGCTTGGTCGATATTAATTATATCGACACCGGAAAAAGAGGACGTAACTACCACAAATATGGTTTCTTAATTGAACCTGTTGAACTTTTGGCAAAACGCACCGGATCAATTGAAGTTAAACCAACGGTAATAAAACCAGAGGAGATGGACGACGCTACGATGGATGTTGTTGCACTGTTCGAATACATGATTGCAAATACGGATTGGCGTGCAAAAGCAGGCCATAATTTGAAATACCTAAAATCGCTGACAAATTTTAATGAGAAAGTAATTCCTGTGCCTTACGATTTTGATTATTCGGGATTTGTGGACACACATTATGCCGAGCCACAGGAATGGGTGTCGATAAAAAGCGTAAGCGATAGAGAGTATTTGGGCTACTGTAGAAACAGCGATGAGGAATATTTAGATGCCATTGAGCTGTTTAATCAAAAGGAAGCTGAAATTAAGAGTGTTATTGCGAATTTTACTTATTTGAGTGAGAGAGAAAGAAATAGCCGTGAAAAGTTTGTCGACGAGTTTTTTATTCAGAATAAACGTACAAAAGGAATGGTCTCATTACTTAAAAATCAGTGTAGAAGCAACGAATTTTAAAGGCAGTGAATATGGAAGAATTACAACACTTTAGCGATACCATGTGGTTTGATTTTCTGTTGCGCTTAGCAGTGAATATTGTATCAACCCTGATTTTAATTCGCTTTGTTTATTATCCGCGTAACAGTAGGGTGAAGTACTTGTTTACATTTTTCTTATTGGGATTAATGATCTTTTTAATTGCTTCAATTCTCGATCGGGTAAGCCTGGACATCGGTTTTGCATTTGGTTTGTTTGCCATATTCGGCATTATTCGTTATCGTTCTCCATCAATCGATTTAAAAGAAATGACTTACCTTTTTTTGGTAATTGGAATGTCGATTATTAATGCGTTGGTGGTTTTTAATATTTCCGATTGGTTTGGTTTGGTAGTTGCCAACTCAATTATTCTGCTTTCGGCATACATTATGGAAAACTATGTTCCCCGAAAACACATAATTAAAAAGGCTTTGGTTTTTTCTCCTTCAAATTACGCGGTGTTAAGCAGCACAAAAGATTTGCTGGACGAGGTTCGCAGAAATACCGGTATTGATGTTCTTAAAGTTGAAATCTCGAAAATAAACAAAACTAAAAACGAAGTGGCGGTTTGGATTTACTTTATACAAAGTAACGATTCGAATAACAACGAATTACCAGTAGAAAAGGTACAACTTTCTGATAATTCGCTATGGGAAAGTACTTCTACGGGAGAGTATTAAAAAGGTCCAATCTGCAACGATTGAACCTTTCTAAAATGTTTTAGTTGTTTTACCTATTTCAGGCCAATTCCAACACCAAGACTCAGGTACGACATACTGGCAAAATTGCCGGATTTTGGGCTGTAGTTGTATTTCAGTTTAAGCGATAAAAAACTCTTATAGTTCATATCGTACAACATGCCAATTTCAGGAGCTACGCTAAAAAGCCACTTGTCGTCGGTTAATTGAAATACCCCTATTTCATTTCGCATTTCGTTGTACGAAGTTCCCAAACCAACGCCCACAAACGGTAGATAATCGCCGTTGTTCATAAAAAACTTTTTTACGTTTACGGTTATAGGAACAATGTTGGTGTAACGAAATTGTGTGCCGGTAATGGTAAGGTCTTCGTAATAAAATGTTTCGTCCGAAATTTTTTGTCTGAATAAATTCCATCCTATTCCTAAACCAACGGTAAGGTCTTCGGTTATAAAGGTCTGAGTTTCAAAATCGACGCCGCGAGGACTGATGTTATTTGTAAAATCTGCCGTTCCGCCCAGGGGCATGGCAACATTGTAATCTACAAAAAACATGGTCCCTTCCTGTGCTTTTAAAGCAAAAGCAGATACGGTTAATAAAGCTATTATAATATATTTTTTCATTGCTTGCGGAATTTATTATTTGTGTAAATACGGGCTTTGATTAAATACCTGCGTGATTTCTTTTGTCAGTCGGCTTTGGATATTTGCATCGGAGCCAGCCAAAATTCCATTTACAGTTCCGGTCCAGACAATCGGAAGTTTTATTGAAGCATCGTCGCTTGCAGGCATTGCAACTTCATCCATGTTCATCATATCAATAAATACAGTTCCAACGGTGTAACCTCCACTTGGGTAGGTAGGGTAGCCCGGCCAAACCGGAAATCCGGGATAGCCCGGGTAACCCGGATACCAGGGATACCACCAGTCCCACGAGTACCACGACCAGTAGTCCCACCAGTAGTAATAATAAAAACTTACATCGGTTTCCAACACAGAAATCAGGATGGATACATCTGCATCAATTTCTCCGTTTTCAGGAGCCATAACTTCTGTCCATCCCTTGTCAATTAGGTTTTGTCTAACCTCCGAAAGAATATGGTCTTCGTGCGAATGATCTACATTTGCCGATATTATTTTGTCCTCATCCGAAATGTAAACGATTGTATCGGGCATATAAAACGTTTGCAGTTTTGTAAAATCCTGCTCCTGATCGTACTTTGTAATGGCAAGGTCGAGTTCTTCAATGGTGGCATCGTATTCCGGATGACACGAATACAGAAAAGCCGTTACCGATATCAGAAATAAAAATAATCTTGAAATTTGTTTCATGGTAGTGGTCTTATTAGTTTTTGTTTCTTCTTAACAAAAGTAAGGAACTAAAGGTTTAGAGAAAGAGGAATCGAAAGCTTAAAATCAACAAAACTATGTTCAAAACAAAATTTGTAATGAGTTTTTATTCAGTGGGTTGAAAATTTTATTTCAATCAAAAATGTCATATATTATAAGACTCAGATCCTATAAATTATTGTTTGTTTCCATATTCCGTTTATTTCAATTTAACGGGGAAAAGGCTTAACCAGAACAGGCTCTTGCACTGTTTGTTATAAATTTGTTCGAATTCATTCAATAAATGGAATTTGTTTTCAAAATTTCAAGAATATCTCTAATTTTACGTATCTGTAAAAAAAACAAATGACATTACAACAACACATATCGAATCTATTGGTCACCTACCGATGCCTTTTTGAGTGTTGGATCTTGTATGCATAGTTTTCTCCTTCCCCCATCTGATTTAAATATTTCTTATTTTCTTATTTAAATTTTAGTACAATGTCTTTTGCTGAAATAAAAACCAAAAGAAAACCCGAGCGCCCGGCTGGTGCTGAAGGTAATTTTTACACCCCTCAAAAAACGAAAATAGGTCCCGGAATGAATGAACGAATTCAGCGTTTACGAAAGTTAAGCGTTGAAACTCCCGAATCCTTGTCCATTGAGCGGGCGTTAATCTCGACCAAATTTTATAAAGAAAACTACGGAAAATATTCGGAGCCGGTAATGCGGGCACTTAATTTTCTGGAAATATGTAAACAAAAAACCATTTATATTGGCAACGATGAGCTGATTGTGGCCGAACGCGGACCGGTTCCAAAGTCGGTGCCTACTTTTCCTGAATTAACCTGCCACAGCGTAGAAGATTTTCATGTGCTAAATACGCGCGATCAGCAGCGTTACATCATTCCACAAGAAGACATTGATACATACGAACGCGAAGTGATTCCATACTGGACAGGGCGTACCATGCGTGAGCGAATTTTTGGGCATGTGCCGCACGAATGGAAAAGGGCCTACGAAGCAGGAGTTTTTACCGAATTTATGGAGCAACGCGCACCGGGTCACACTGCACTCGACGGTAAAATTTACCAAAAAGGAATGCTCGATTATAAAAAGGAGATAAACGATCACATCGCTCGTCTCGACTTTTTAAACGATACCGAAGCCACATCAAAACTTGAGCAGTTAAAAGCAATGGATATTTCGTGCGATGCTGTTATTGTTTTTGCTGAACGACATGCTGACCTGGCTGATGAAATGGCATCAAAAGAAAACGATACCAAACGTGCGGCAGAGTTAAAACAAATTGCCGAAGTGTGCCGTTGGGTGCCTGCCAATGCACCACGAAATATGTGGGAAGCCATTCAAATGTACTGGTTTGTGCATTTGGGTACAATTACCGAATTAAATGGCTGGGATGCGATGAATCCAGGACATTTCGACCAGCACTTAACACCGTTTTTTGAAAAAGAGCTGGCCGCCGGAACCATTACACGCGAAGAAGCAAAAGAGTTGATCAGCTGTTTTTGGATTAAGGTAAACAATCATCCGGCGCCGCCAAAAGTGGGAATAACTGCGCGCGAAAGTGGAACTTTTAACGATTTTACCAACATCAACATTGGAGGCATAAAACCCGATGGAAGCGATGGTGTTAGCGAAGTTTCGTATATGATGCTGGAGGTAATTGAAGAATTGCATGTACTTCAACCGGGTAACTCGGTTCACATTGCAAAAGTTACACCCGATGATTTCCTGCAAGCTTCCGGGAAACTGATTCGGCAGGGTCATGGATATCCGTCGGTTTTTAATCCCGATGTGTATGTGCAGGAATTGGTTAATCAGGGTAAAACATTACAAGACGCCCGCGAAGGAGGTTGCAGTGGTTGTATCGAAGTGGGAGCTTTTGGAAAGGAGGCCTACTTGTTAACCGGTTATTTGAACGTTCCGAAGGTTTTGGAAATTACATTAAACAACGGAATTGATCCGGTAACCGGGAAAGTGGCTGGTATTGAAACCGGAGATCCCCGCAACTTTAATAGTTACGAAGAGTTGTACGAAGCCTTTTTAAAACAACTGAATTTTGTAGTCGACCAAAAAATAAGAGTGAGCAATTACATAGACCAGATGTTTGCCAAATATGCTCCGGCACCCTTCCTTTCGGTTGTAATTGAAGACTGCATTTCGAAGGGAAAAGATTATTACAACGGAGGCCCGCGTTACAATACAAATTACATTCAGTGTACAGGCTTGGGAACGGTAACCGACAGTCTTTCGGTACTAAAAAAACATGTTTTCGAAGAGGGTACATTTAGTATTGATGTGCTGTTAACTGCTGTATCGAAAAACTTTGAAGGGGAAGAAATATTGCGTCAACGCATATTAAATCGCACCCCGTTTTTTGGAAACGATGATGAATATGCCGATTCGATTGCCTTGCAGGTTTACGACGATTTGCTTGCCGCCATCGAGGGTAAACCAAATACAAAAGGAGAAGCTTTTCACTTAAATATGCTTTCAACCACCTGCCATGTTTATTTCGGCCTGGTGCTGGGGGCAACGCCAAATGGTCGCTTTTCAGGGAAATCGATATCCGACGGAACTTCCCCCTCGCATGGTTGCGATACACACGGACCAACAAACGTAATTCGCTCGCTGGGCAAACTAGATCACACAAAATCGGGAGGTACTTTGTTGAATTTACGTTTTGTTCCGAGCTTGTTAAAACGCGACAAGGATGTTGAAAAGTTGGGTCACCTCATTCGTAGTTATTTTTCGTTGGGAGGACACCATGTACAGTTTAATATTGTTGATACAGCAACACTTTTGGCAGCGCAGGCTTGTCCCGAAGATTATAAAGATTTGTTGGTTCGTATGGCAGGTTACAGCGATTATTTTAACGATATGAACGCTGATTTGCAACAAGAAGTGATTGACCGTACACAGAACGAAGTATTATAACATAGCAAGTGGGGATAAAGATATATTCACCCCCTGTTTCAACCTTGCTCCGACAACGGAGCTTGCGGCCTCCACTGTCCCCTACTTTAGGGGGACAGTTGGAACCGGAGACTTCGAAGAAGGCCCGGCGGAAACGGGGGGTACACAACAACCATTTAGTAAACAAATTAAATGAAACAACCATTAATTTTTGATATAAAACGCTATGCCATTAACGATGGTCCGGGCATTCGGATTACAGTTTTTTTGAAAGGCTGCCCCTTAAGTTGCAAATGGTGTCACAACCCTGAAAGTCAGGCACCGCAGGCGCAAAAACTTTACACCGAATCGAAATGTATCGGAGCGCAGGAATGTGTAAAAGTTTGTCCTGAAGATGCACTTACTTTAACCCCAAAGGGAATTGTTACCGATTATGAGGCTTGCACTCTTTGCGGAATTTGTTCTGACGTTTGCCCAACAAAAGCCATTGAAATGTCGGGCAGAATGTATGATGTTGACGAGCTGGTGCAGATTATTGAAAAAGAAAGAGTACACATTGATCAATCGAATGGAGGAGTAACTTTTTCGGGAGGCGAACCATTGATGCATCCCGTATTTCTGATTAAAATGTTAAAAGCATGTGGCAATAAAAACATTCACCGAACCGTTGATACTTGCGGTTTTGCAGATACTGAAACGATGCTGGAAGTAGCCAGGAACACGGAGTTGTTTTTGTTCGACCTGAAAGTGATGGACCCGGAAAAACATAAAAAGTGGACCGGAGTTAGCAACAAGCTTATTCTTGAAAACCTTAAAGTTTTATCGGAAAGTGGTGCAAAAATCAACATCCGGATTCCATTTATTAAAAACGTAAATGCCGACGAAAGGAGTGTTCGTGAAATGGCCCGTTTTGTTTTCGGGCTTCCGGGAGAAAAACCACAGGTGAATATTTTGCCTTACCACAGTATTGCTGCCAATAAGTACATTAAACTTGGTACTACTTACAACGAATTTAATATGGCAGAACCAACAGAAAAGGAACAAAACAAAGCACTTGCAATTTTTCAGGAGTTCGGACTGGAGGCTGAAATTGGAGGCTAACAAATTGGAACACCTTTTTAATACATCACCTTGAATTTGGTAGCTGAAATGATTTTTAAATAAAAAAGGATAGCATTTGGTATGAATTGCCATCCTTCTTTCTTCTAACAAATAAGGTCAGGAAACCTTTTCTTTTCCCCAGGTAAGTATTATAACCAGGCCGGCGCCGGCGGTAACCGCGGCATAAGCAAATGCATCAACTACAACTGCGGTTAAGGTTAAAATTACGTTGGTCATCGAATACATTCCTAAATCAATACTAAGTGCATAAATAAAACCAAACAGCGCACCTATTTTTATACCGTCAACAATACTTTTGGCACCTGCCCATTTTAATCCAATAGTTAAAAGCAGCGCCAGTAAAAGGTTCGACACAATCATTGCCCACCATATCATTTCATCATTTGGCCTGTACAAGTCCTGGTTGTAGTTTGTCATGGAAAAATCCATTAACAAAAGTCCCCAGACCAAAAAACCCAAAAAGAAAAATGCAATGCCCCCAAAAACAGTTCCCCTTAAAATTTTCATATTTCGTTTGTTTAAAATTAGTTGTTACAATTTATTCAAAAAATGGGGTTGAATGAATGTGTTTGAGTGGTAAGATGTAGTTTTTCAGTTGTTTCGGATGAAGTTCGGTCAATTTTCGAACTACAAGTTCTACTTTTTTATTCGTGAAACTCAGATTTCAAAAACGTAGTGCATTGAAATCTGCTAGTTGAACGAATCCCGATACGCTGCACTATCGGGATAAATGAGTTAATACCCCAATGCTTGCATCGCGAATAAAAAGAATTCCCAATGTGACAGCTCGGCAGCTCTGCTTTGATGTATCACATTTTTACAGATTTCAAATTCAGGCCTGTTAAAAAATACTACTTTTATGTTTTTCCAAAAAAACTGTACAAAATGTATTCGAAAACGTTTTTAACACTGCTTCTTTTTGCTTTAACTGCATGGTGTGGATGTGCCCAAAATTCAAAAAAATCAGATCAAAAAATTCAAACCTTGCATACTATTTCGAGTAACGAAATTCTGGAATATGCAACCGAACTAAGCTCTCCAAAATACAAAGGCCGCTTGTCGGGTTCTCCTGAATTTCAGGATGTGGCCAACTGGTGCGCCGGAAAATTTGAAGAATGGGGTGTTAAACCTGCTAACAACGGAAGTTATTTTCAGTATTTTAAAAATGAATTTTCGGAAGTAAATTCATTGGGGGCAGTGATTTATTTTAATGGAAAGGAAAAAACTTATCTCGATTTTCCGGAAGACTATTTGCCCGGTTCGAACTCGGCAAACGGAAAAGTGGAAGCAGAACTGGTGTATGTTGGTTATGGTATATCGGCACCCGAACTGGATTACGATGATTACAAAAACATAGACGTTAAGGGGAAAATAATCATTCTTGAACCTGGAATACCATATACAAAAAACGATACAATCCTGGCAAAATGGACACCCTACGCATATCATCGATACAAGTTCAGAAATGCGGTAAAACATGGTGCCGCCGGAATGATTTATGCCAGTAAAATTGCCAATCCGAATACGGTTCATTTAGATGGTTTTATTTATGCACATGTGGATACAAAAGTGGTTGATCAGATTTTTAGCGATGCAGGCAAAGACTATAAAGAAGTGCTGAAACAGTTGCGAAACGGGGAGGTTCCTTCGTTTTCGTTACCCGCTAAACAGAAGATTTTTATAAAAGCCGAAACCAAATATTTTCCTGATGCACAGGCATGTAATGTGGTTGGTATAATTGAAGGCACGGATCCGGAATTAAAAAACGAAGTGATTATTATTGGTGGCCACCTCGACGGGCAGGGTCAAATGGGAGATGTGGTTTTTCCCGGAGCTTTGGACAATGCATCGGGAATAGCTGATATTTTAGGGGCAGCCAAAGCTTTGGCAACTTCTGACTCAAAACCGAAGCGTTCGGTGCTTTTTATCCTTTTTGGTGGCGAAGAATGTGGTTTGTACGGTTCGAAACAGTATTGCGAAAAACCACTTTTCCCGATTGAAAAAACCAAAATGATGATTAACCTCGACATGGTTGGAAACGGAACAGGTTTTTTCGTTGAAGGCGGAAAATCACATCCCCAACTTTTTACCCATTTCGAAGCGGCTAACTCAAATTACATTCATCGCGAAATGGAGAGTTCAGCATCACGTAAAAATTATGGCCGCCCACGTTCTGATGCATCCATTTTTGAGTCGGCCGGAATTAAAACTTTTGGTTTGTGGACACGCGGAAGTGTTTTCCCGGTTTATTACCATCATCCAATGGATAAAACAAATGTGCTAACGCCCGAAATAATGGAAGATGCAGCCAAGCTTTTGTATCTTGGTGTTTTGGGTGTTGCAAACGATGAAAGTTTATAATTGAACCAAACGGAATAATCTCAGTTATCTTAAAAAAACGATTATGCAATTGGAAGGTACTATTTTAAAAATGCGAACAGTGCTGGCCGAACCGGTACAGTATACTTTGCCCATTGGCGATTCTCAGATTAATATGAATGATTTGATTGGGAAAGAAATGAAAATGACTTTTACCGGGCAAATCAATTGCATATCGTGTGGAAAACTTACCAAAACTTCGTTTGGCCAGGGATTTTGTTACAACTGTTTGCAAACGGCACCGGAAGCCAGTGAATCGGTTCTTCGTCCCGAACTTTCGAAATCGCATTTTGGAATGGCACGAGATATGGAATGGGCCGAAAAACACGACCTGATCAATCATTTTGTTTATCTGGCTGTTTCGAGCGAAGTAAAAGTTGGAGTTACCCGGATGCACCAGATTCCAACCCGTTGGATCGATCAGGGAGCCAGTTACGCCATAAAATTAGCACAAACACCCAATCGACACATCGCCGGAGTAATCGAGGTTTTTCTAAAAAACCATTTTACCGATAAAACCAACTGGCGTGCCATGTTAAAAAACGAAGTTGCGCAAAATATTGATTTGCTGCAGGAGAAAAGAAAAGTGATTGAATTGCTTCCGGCCGAGCTGAAAAAATATGTAGATACCGAAAACGAGGTGACAAGTATTCAATATCCGGTACAACAATTCCCGGATAAAATAAAAAGTATTGGCTTTGATAAAATACCCGAAATCACAGGAACTTTATTGGGAATTAAAGGCCAGTATCTGTTATTGGATCATGATAGGGTGCTGAACATTCGCAAACACAATGGCTATTTTTTGCGGGTAGAAATGTAGTTCATTAACTCGATAAGCGATTCGGCTGTTCCTGGAGTTTTAAAGAGTTGTCCAAAAACTTTTCGATCGGCCTTCTGAAAAAAAGCTTTCGTTTAGCAGATCAAACTTTGAAAGACCGGGAAGCTGAGAACGTGTTCGAAGATCACCCGGCCGCACTTAGTTTGAGCAAGAAAAGGAAGTTGTTTTTCAGGTAGCCTTGACTTTTTTGCTTCGTCCCGATTGAATCGGGATGAAGATCTCCCGGTTTAACCGGAAGGTAAAATATTAATGTGCAGTTGATTATTTTTTGCGGGTAGAAATGTAGTTCATTAACTCGATCAACGACTCCCGCGCCTCACAATCGGGGAATTCTTTTAAGCCCTTAATGGCTTTTTCCTTAAACTCGTTCATTTTTGTTTCGGCGTATTCCAAACCTCTTTTGTCAATAACCATTTGAATGAGTTCGCTAACTATTTCCGAGTTTTTGTTTTTCCGTTTAATCAGGCGAAGCACCCGTTTTCGCTCCGAACTTTTAGCATTGTTAAGAACATACAAAAGCGGCAGTGTAATCTTCTTTTCCTTTATGTCGTTACCGGTTGGTTTACCTAGTATTCCTTTGGCCTGGTAGTCAAAAATATCGTCTTTAATCTGAAATGCAATTCCGGCATCCTGGCCAATTTTATACATTTTCTCAACAATCTCTTCATTGTCGGTTGCCGATGCAGCGCCAATGGCCATGCTGGTTGCAATTAACGAGGCAGTCTTTTTCCGAATAATTTCGAAGTAAGTCTCATCGTCGATATCCAGTTTGCGGCTTTTTTTCATTTGCAGAATTTCACCTTCGGCCATGTCTTGTACCGCACGCGAAATTAAGTGCAGGAAGTTGTATTTTTTGTGTTCGAGCTGAAGCAGTAATCCCCGGGCCAGAATGTAATCACCAACCAAAACGGCCAGTTTATTTTTCCAAAGCGCTTTTACCGAAAACGATCCGCGACGTTCGTACGATTCATCAACCACGTCGTCGTGCACCAGCGTTGCAGTGTGTAACAATTCAACCGAACAGGCTGCCAGTTTAGAATATTCGTTGGTGCCACCGTGCAACTTTGCCGAAAGAAAGACAAAAATAGGTCGCAACTGCTTGCCTTTGGTACGGTACATGTAATTTAAAATGGTGGCAAGCAAAGGAATATCGCTTTGCAACGATTTTTTGAAATAGGGTTCAAACTCATTCAGTTCCTGTTGAATCGGCGATTTTATCTTATTTATCGTAGTCATATATCGGGTAACCCTATTTTAATTCGAAAAACGAACATAGAACAAATTCGCCAAAAATGGGAGTATTTTTTCGAAAAAAAAGTTGCAAAAGCACTTTTGTTTGAAATGTTTTTGTTGTCACTTTTAAAATTGATATATCTATTCTTAAATATTTATATATTTGCATTTCTAAAGAATGAGTGATGGTAGATATCAAGGAGTTAAACGTAGAAAGACTGGAGGTTGCTGCGGGCATGTTAAAAGCGATTGCGCATCCAATGCGTATTGCAATTTTAAAACATCTTGAAGGCGGCAAACGTTTGACAGTTACTGAAATACATGAATTACTTAAAATTGAGCAGTCAACAACCTCTCATCATTTGGGGATTTTGCGCGACAAAGGTGTTTTGTGTTCAAAACGCGACGGAAAAAACACGTATTACTTTTTGAAATACGAAATTTTAAGCAAAATTGTTGATTGCCTTGAAAGCTGTACTTGCGAATAGTTTAACAAAATAAACGAGAGCCGCTGAAATTTTCAAGCGGCTTTTTTATTTCCTATACTTTTGTGCTTAGCCATTTTTTCTTCCGGTTTGTAATTTGGAGTACACTTCTCGTCGAACCCGTCCGGCAAGTTGCAGATCATAGCTATCCATAAATTTTTCTACTGCAGGTTTATCTCTTTTTGAAAGTTCGCGCAAAGCCCACGACAAAGCTTTTACAATCATGTCGTCGCGTTCGTTTACCACTTTTTCGCAAATAAGTAAAGTTCGTTTGGCATCTCCGGTTCCGCCACGCGATCGCAGATTTAATGAAACGGTTGAAACCACGGCTGTTCTTCTCCACCATCGGTTTTCGGAGTTTAACCAGGCCAAAACATCGGCATCCGAAATTTGATTTTCGCGCCAGACACATCCCGAAATCAGCACCGAAAGCGTGTCGACTGTTACCCAGTTATCAATGTTTTGTGCCAGCTCTTCAATATCTTTTAACCCAATCAGCCGCATGGCGCTTTTACTTTTCCAAAGCAATAAAAAGGCCACCTGGTTGCATTCAATCACCCTGGTTTTTACCAGGTCTTTGGCAAACTGCAAGAGTTTTTCGGGTGCTTCGTTTTGTAAACTTGCCCAGCATTCGTTTACTACTTTTTTTATGTTAATGGCTTTTACGCCAAGTACTTTCATCGAGGTTGGGAACATTACTTTCGAGCGTTCTTTTCGTTCTTTTTCGGCAAGATACTCTAAGGCAGCAACTGTTTGATTGACCATAACAAAGCTTATTGGAGTTTAAAGTTGGTAACTTTCAAAACAAAACCCAAGCATTTCGCTATTTTTACCAAAAATTCAAATTATGGAATTGGTTTTTGCTACAAACAACAAACATAAATTAGAAGAATTACAGGCCATTCTTGGAGATCAGTTTAAATTATTGAGTTTAAATGACATTGGATGTAACGAAGAAATACCGGAAGAGCAGGAAACGTTGGAAGGAAACGCCAGCCAAAAATCCTTTTTTGTGTACGAAAAGTATGGTTACAATTGTTTTGCCGACGATACCGGTCTTGAAATAGAAGCTTTAAACGGCGAGCCCGGTGTGTATTCGGCCCGTTACGCTGGCGAAGAAAAAAGTGCAGAAGCCAACATGAATAAGGTACTTGAAAAACTGACTAAAATAAATAACAGAAACGCTCGTTTTAGAACTGTAATTTCGCTGATTATTAACGGCCGGGAAAAACAGTTCGAAGGCATTGTTGAGGGTGCTATTCTGGAAGAAAAGAAAGGAGATTCGGGTTTTGGTTACGATCCAATTTTTCAACCCACCGATTTTCAGCTTTCGTTTGCAGAAATGCCACTGAGCGAAAAAAATAAAATTAGTCATCGTGGCAGAGCCGTTCAGAAGCTGGTTTCGTATTTAAAAAGTCACGAAATAGAAAAATAGACCAATGAAAATAGTTTTAATATTACTCTCTTTTATATTCATTTTTCAGGCTTCGGCACAGCGCAAGCAAGGCAGCTGGCAAGATTATCTGTCGTACGCAAATGCCACAAAACTTACCATTTCTTCCGATAAAGTGTATTGTGCAACTGAAGGCGGCCTGTTCTATTACGAGCTTTCCGACAACAGTGTAAATAAACTATCGGATGTGGTGACTTTGTCGGATTTTGGCATTAGCACCATTGCATATAACAACGATAAGGATGTGTTGGTAGTGGCTTATTCCAATAGTAATATCGACTTTGTTTTTAGCAATGGTTCCGTTGTAAACATTTCCGACATAAAACGGAAATCGATTACCGGAGATAAATCCATTAACAATATTTCTTTCAATGGAAACGAAGCTTACCTGGCCTGTGGTTTTGGAATTGTGGTGCTAAACATGGATAAACAGGAGGTAAAAGACACTTATTACATTGGGGAAGACGGCTCGGCGATGGTTGTAAATGATGTTGAATTTGATTCGCAGTTTATTTATGCCGCCACCAACAAAGGTATTTTTAAGGCAGAAAAAGACGGTGCAAACCTACTCGATTATAACAATTGGGTGCACGATGAAACCATTCCACATTCGGACGAAGTGTTTAATCACCTGGTAAATTTCGAAGGGAATATTATTGCAAACTATACGCCGGCTGCGTGGTTCGAAGATGAAATGTACATTTTGAACGGAACTGCGTGGGATTCGTATTTGCCTCAAATAAAATATGCTTTTGATATTCAGGCCTACAATGGTTATTTGTCGGTTGCCAGTCGAAGTGATGTATTTATCATCGATAATTCGAATTCGATTATTGGTAGAATAAGTCAGTATGATTTTGAGGAAGAACTGGTTGCATCAATAACTCCGAGGAGTGCAGGAGTCTCGGGCGATGGTTCTATCTGGATTGCCGATTTTGAAAATGTATTGGTTCGTGTGGCAAATGAATCTTTTGAAAAAGTGCTCCCGAATGGCCCGATCGAGAACACCGTTTTTTCGTTAAATCATACCGGTTCGAGCCTGTGGATCGCACATGGTGGAACAACGGGATATGAACCTCCGCGTTTTCAGCGCTATAGTAGCGGTGAATGGACTTACTTTACAGGTAGCACCCACGATGAACTAAAAGGATTTCATAACATTTTGTCAGTTAAAGTAGATCCTTCCGACGAAAATCATTTTTTCCTGGCGAGTTGGGGAGGCGGCCTTTTAGAGTATAGAAACGATGAATTGGTTGAACGATACTACAATTTAAACAGTCCTTTGGAATCGGCATTGCCCCAACAACCCAACGAACCTTATACGCGAATTGGAGGAATGGATTTTGACAGCGAAGGGAATTTATGGATTAGTAATGCGGAATGTGTTCATAATTTACACAAACTATCGCCTTCGGGTGATTGGGAATCGTTTGAATTATCGGAAATAAAAAACCGGTACAATGTTGGCGAAGTAATTGTGAACCAAAACGGTGATAAATGGATGCTGGTGATGGGAGGCCATGATGCTTATGTAGTGGACAAAACCGGAACACAGAAAAAACAACTTTTTGTTACCTCGTACTTTAGTAATGGCTCGGATGAGTATTTTACTCGTATGAATGATGTGTACTCCATTGCCGAAGATGTGGATGGAGCCATCTGGATCGGGACTTCAAAAGGGATAGCAGTTTATAACAGTCCGTCACGAATTTGGACGGCTGAATCTTTTTATGCTTCGCAACCCGGCTTGGATTTGGGCGACGGAATTTATCATCCGCTTTTGGAAACCGAAACAGTTACAGCCATTGCCGTTGACGGAGCAAACCGAAAATGGGTAGGAACAAAAGGTTCCGGTGTGTATTTGATCTCTGAAACCGGGGAACAGGAAATTCTGCATTTTACAGCCGAAAACAGCGAATTACTTTCGAATACAATAATGGCAATTACCATTAATCAGAAAAACGGGGAAGTATTTTTTGGAACCGACAAAGGATTAATATCGTATCAGGGCGAAGCTACCGGTGGTAAAGATTCGTACAGCAATGTGTATGTATATCCGAATCCGGTTCGCGAAACCTACGACGGGCCGGTTACCATTGCCGGACTGATTGAGAATACCGACATAAAAATCACCGACATTAGCGGTAACCTGGTTTTTAAAACTACATCGTTGGGTGGGCAAGCCGTTTGGGATGGTAAAAACTTAAATGGAAACCGTGTTAAAACAGGTGTTTATCTGGTATTTTGTAACGACGAAAAAGGGGAAGAAACCCACATTACAAAACTGTTGTTTATTAACTAGCTTGAATGACCTTGAATTGGAAACAAAACTATGCAAATAACTGACGAGGGTATAGTTTTACATTTTATTAAGTACGGTGAAAGTAGTGTAATTACAACCGTATTTACACGTGAGTTTGGCCGGCAAAGTTACATGGTTAATGCTGCACGAAGTAAAAAATCGAAAAATAAAGCCAGCTTGTTACAGCCGCTTTTTCTCATTGATTTTGTTGCTTATCAGAAAAAATCAAATAACCTGCACCGGATAAAAGAGTTTAAAAGTAACCAAACCTACCAAAATATTCCTTTTGATATTACCAAGTCGACTCAGGCTATTTTTTTGGCTGAGATTCTGTACAAAACCATTCACGAAGAAGAAAGTTATCCCGAGCTCTATGATTTTATAAAAAATGCCCTGTTGTATTTCGATTTAATGGAGGAAGGTTGGTCCAATTTTCATCTTTACTTTTTATTTCGATTGACCGAATACATGGGATTTTTGCCCCGCACCGTAAAGGATGGATTCGAATCGTGGTTCGATTTGAGAAAAGGTGCAATGGTTCCGTTTGAACCGCCGCATCCTCATTTTGCCAACAAAGAAGCCAGTGATTACATCATTCAGTTGGCCGGATTAAAAATAAATGAGCTGCGAAAGTTGAAAATTACCAGAAGTATGCGCGATTATATACTTAAAATATTGATCGATTATTACCAGTTACATTTCGATCAGTTGGGAGAAATTAAGTCCTTAAAAGTTTTGCAGGAAATATTTAGTTAGTTTCTTTTATAATCACGGCTTCGTAGGTAAACAATTCTGCTTGTCTCCATCCTTCCCAGCCCAGGCCGGCCTTGTCTTGCGAGCAGTGTCCCAAAAATTCCAATACATTCCACCCTGTTTTTTCTGCTACTTGCGGCAGATAGGTTCCTGTGTTTAGTCCTTTTTTAATGTAAATTCCGTGGCGACCCAGCTCAATTTCATCCGACGAGTGGATTTTTTTTAAGGGAGAAAGAACCGAAACTTCAAGTGTCATATCTTTTAATTCTTCTTTTTTTACCGCTTTAAAACGTCGGTCGCCCACAGCCGAAACGGCCATTGTTCGTATAACTTTGTTCAGGCTTTTATCGCTTGCAAAAGCTCCGATACAGCCACGAAGTTTCCCTTTTATGTAAACACTCACAAACGCTCCGGTCCGACTTGCTAAAATTCCTTTCGGATCAGGCGACGGTGTTTTGCCTTTTTTGCCGCTTTCCAGGTAGTGTGTTATCGATTGTCGCGCCAGTTCGAGTAGCTCCGCTTCTTCTGTTTTTGAAATTTGAAAACGGAGATCTTCGTTAAAAACGGCAATGGCCCAGTATCCAACTACACCTTCTTTGTCGCCGTAACGTTTTTCATCGCCCGAGTTTTGATAATCGATCTGTAAATACCGGTAACTCTTCCCTTGCGTTAAATAAAGTAAGGTTAGCACCGAAGTCCAGCCGCAAAGCGAGGTAGAGAGTTTATCAACCTGCAATTTTGCATTGTCTTTTAATGTGGCCAGTAACTCATCTGGTTCATTTCTGCAAATGGTGTTGGCCGTTATAAAATCAAGTTTGTTTGCATCGTCGTAAGCAGGGTAGTGCGAAAAATCGGTGCTAAAAACAAACAGATTTTCGCTTGTAAAATAAGGTGCTAGCGCTTTTGCCAGCTCCTTGCAGTCTTCCGGATTGTTGGTTCCTAAAATACTAGGAACGAGTTTAAATGTGTTTCCGAGCTTGTATTGCAAAAACGGAAGTTGGACTTCAAGGCTGTGTTCATACAGGTGTGCCTCCGGTTTATCCTTAAACACATCCGACGATTTCGCCAGCTGCTTGCACAACTTTATGTCAACAGTTATTTCGCCTAGCGGAGTTTCGTAGTTGCCCGCGGTATAAACTGCTGCTCCGTTAAAATGGTAGCGATGACTGGATGCAAGCACAAAAACACGTTCGTACTTTGTGTTTTCATCTACCTGGTTAAAAGCTGATGCAGCAACTTTGCCACTAAAAATATATCCGGCATGCGGCGAAATCAAGGCTTGCAAGGGCAATTTTTCATTCGATTTTTCAGTGGCACGGGCAAACAATTCGTTTAATTCGCGCTCCAGTTCCGACTTGCTTCCTTTGTAAAATTTGCCGGCAACTGCTGCCTCCCGGTTGGTATGTTTTGCTTTCCAGTGTTTCATTCCCATTTGCAAGAATATCCAAGTTACTAAAAATCTGATTTTTTAATGGCCAATAACAACAAAAGAAATGAAACTCCGGGCTTTGTCGGCACTCACTGTGTAAAGAAACATTTAAATGATTTTCTTTTTTTGAATGGAATGAATGGTAAAAAATGGGGATAAACTACATTTACAGAAACCGATAATTAACCATGGAAGAACAAAAGCTTAAATCCGTTTTTGAATTGCTTGCTTCGGCAGGAAGTGCCATTTTAGATGTGTACGCCAGCGACAATTTCAACGAAGAGATGAAAGCAGATAACTCGCCGGTAACCCGCGCCGACAAAGCTTCCAGCAAATTAATTAATTCCGGTTTAAAGTCATTATTCCCTTCTGTTCCTGTTCTCGATGAGGAGAATACCATTCCTGCTTTTGAAGAACGATTAAAATGGAAGGACTATTTTTTGGTCGATCCGCTGGATGGTACAAAAGAGTTTATAAAACGCAACGGCGAATTTTGCATTAACCTGGCGCTAATAAATGGAACACAACCCGAAGAAGGCTGGATTTATCAGCCATTGGCGGAAACCGGGTGGTATTGCAAAAAAGGCGAAGGAATTGTGGAGTTTCGAAAAGACGGAAGCATCCGTACAATTGAGAAGAAAGAAAATCAATCAGAGCTTATACGAATTGCAACCAGCCGCTCGTTTTTTAAGCCGCGTGAAGCAGAACTGATCGAAAAAATAAAACGTGAGTTTGAAGTTGAAATTTTGCACTGCGGAAGTTCAAAAAAACAGGTGCAAATGATTTTGGGAAATGCAGATATGTACCTGAAAGCAGGACCTTGTTCGGAATGGGATACCGCACCGGGACAGTTAATGGTTGAAGAATTTGGCGGAACAGTTTTTCGTCAGGATAATTTTGAACCGGTTCGTTACAACAAACCACACATGAAAAGTCCACATTTTGTTATGTTGAACGCACGCCTGAATACTCCCGAATTCGTGCAGTTTCTTAAAACAATAATTCAGGAATAGCAATTTATCGAGCTTGCACCTTTTATACGTTTACACTAACTTGTGGAACGTTTTAAAATATGTACTTCGTTTGAATTTTCATTCTCTAGCTTCACAGACGTTGAGAATGATCCTCCAGCTGGTGGATTTTGAACAGTCAGAAATCAATAAAAATTTATACAGATGAAAAAACGAATGTTTGTTTTAGTGGTCTTGGCTGCAGCCGTTCTTTTTTTTACAGGTTGTGCCACACAATCAATGGGAAATATTACGAATCCTCCCGGATTTTTTAAAGGTGTTTTTCACGGATTTATTCTGCTGTTTAGTTTTATAGCCAGTTTATTTACCGATTACGAAATTTATGCTTTTCCAAATGCCGGTGGCTGGTATAACTTTGGTTACCTGGTTGGGGTAATGCTGTTTTTTGGTGGAGGCGGTGCAGGAGCCAAGGGCAAAAGATGTTAACAACACGATTCGATTTGCTTCGGTTGCAAACAACATTCTGTGTAAAACTTGCGTTGTAATACTCAACTGTGCGCATTGTATTTGCGTATCTTAGCTCAGTTTTTTAACAGAAAATAAATTAGTCATGAGAAAAATAATTGTTGTTATTACCGCATTCGTTTTTGTATTGTCAGCTTGTAAAACTGTAAAGCAACCTGCCCAGTCGGAGTATACTTCCGACCCAACAACCGAAACAAAAGTATTTACTGTGCCGGGTAGCTCAACAACTACCGATGTTCAGCCCGAACCTGCTCCAATTGTTGATGCAAAGCCAATTGCTGTGCGTAAAGAACAAGTTTCGTTTACCGACCAGAGTGAACAAACTGCCAATGCCGGAAATACTTTTTTTGTAATTATTGGTTCGTTTGGTCAGTTGGATAATGCAAAAAATTACCGGACAACACTACTCGAAGAAGGATTTACGCCAATTATATTGCACAGCGAAACAGGCTATTACCGTGTTTGTGTAAATTCGTACAAAAGCGAAACCGAAGCACGAAGCAGAGTGAGCCAAATCCGTCAGGGATTTCCTAAATATTCGGATGTATGGCTTTTGATTAAAGAATAAACGAACTAAATTAAACGACTTTTTAGCGCCGCTTTTAGCGGCGTTTTTTGTTTTCCAACATTTAAAAATCCTTAAAATCAAACCCGAATAGCTTCTGTGTGTTATAATTCCAACGATTATTTAAAATCAATACTACATTTGTAATCAATAAGAAAAACAGATACCCATTCAATAAAGACTAAAATGACAAAAGATAATAAACAGCAATTACTCGATAAACGTTACCTGAAAATGGCCGATATATGGGCTCAGAATTCATATTGTAAACGCCGTCAGGTGGGCGCTTTAATTGTAAAAGATAAAATGATCATTTCTGATGGATACAACGGAACACCATCGGGATTTGAGAATGTTTGCGAAGACGAAAACAATAAAACAAAAGCTTACGTTTTACATGCCGAAGCCAATGCCATTACCAAGGTAGCCAAATCAAGTAATAACTGCGACGGAGCTACGCTTTATGTTACTTCATCGCCTTGTATCGAGTGCTCGAAACTAATTATTCAAGCCGGTATAAAGCGTGTGGTTTTTACCGAAAGTTATCGTTTGGAAGATGGTATTAACTTATTAAAAAGGGCGAATATCGACGTACAACAAGAAGACATTTAACCAGAAGTCCGGATTCCGGACTTCCAACTTTTTTCACATGAATAAAAAAACAATAATTATAATTCCAACGCTAATTGCTATTTCGGTAGCCATTGGTATATTGATTGGAAACCTGCTGGACAGAAATGCACATCCGGTTATGGGTGGAATGGGTTTTAATCAGCCAAACAAAATAACAACCATACTTAATTTAATCGATAACGGTTATGTTGACAGTGTAAATACAGCTGAAATCGTTGAGGAAACAATTCCTGAAATTCTGAAAAAACTCGATCCGCACACTTCTTATATTCCGGCGCGCGACATGCAGGAAGTACAGGAAGAAATGCGCGGCAATTTCTCTGGTATCGGCGTTCAGTTTTCCATTCAGGAAGATACAGTGCGGGTAATTGAAGTTATTTCGGGTGGCCCATCAAGTAAAGTCGGAATTCTTCCGGGCGACCGTATTGTTAGTGTAAACGATTCGCTGATTGCCGGTGTTGATGTGAACAACAATACTGTGCTGAATTTATTACGTGGAGAAAAAAACTCGAAAGTACGTGTGGGGATTGTTCGGAAAGATTTTGATGGCGAGCTGGAGTTTGAAATTACACGCGGCGATATTCCGATTTACAGTGTTGATGTTTCGTACATGATTGACGATGAAACCGGATTTATTAAAGTAAGCAGGTTTGCCAATACAACCTACGACGAATTTGTTGAAGGCCTGAAAAAACTGGAACAACTCGGAGCCAAAAAGGTAATTGTTGATTTGCGTAATAATCCCGGTGGATCGTTGGTGGGAGTGTTGCAAATGGTGGATGAGTTTTTGGAAAAAGGCGAGCCCATTTTATATACCGAAGGAATTAATCAGCCCCGAAAAACGTACAATGCTTCGGCAAAAACAATGTTTGCCGACATTGGTGTTTATGTAATGATCGACGAGTTTTCGGCATCGGCCAGCGAGATTTTTGCAGGTGCGATGCAAGACAACGACCGCGGAATTGTAATTGGTCGTCGTTCGTTCGGAAAAGGATTGGTGCAGGAGCAAATTCCACTTATGGATGGTTCGGCATTGCGTTTAACCGTGGCACGTTTTTACACACCCAGCGGGCGTTGTATTCAAAGTTCGTACGAGGATGGTAACGATGAGTATTACAACCATATTTACGAACGTTTCCATAACATGGAACAGCTTGTTAAGGACAGCATCCACTTTGTTGACTCGTTGCGTTACGAAACCAAAGGCGGCCGCGTTGTATATGGCGGTGGCGGTATTATGCCCGACTTTTTCGTTCCGGCAGATACAACCGGAAATTCGGAGTATTTTACAAGCATTTTCCGAAAAGGTTTAATTTATTCGTTTGCTTATGCCTATGCCGATTCGCACCGCGATGAATTAACAAAACTAACTTCAGCCGACGAGTTTGATACCTATCTTGATAAACAAAAAGCTTTATCCGATTTTATCGCGTATGCCGAAGAGAAAGGCGTTAAAAAAGACCGGGAAGGACTAAAAATATCGGGTGAAATAATCAATACGCAAATGAAAGCCTATATTGCCCGAAACATTATCGGGGAAGAAGGTTTTTATCCGATTATCAAAAAAATAGACAAGACCTTGTTGCGGGCCATTGAAGTTTCGCGGCAAAATCTACTGGTTGAAAACATTGTTGCTACCGACTCGGTGGTTGCAGTTCAATAGTGATAATGATACTGATATTGATACGCTCACTCAAAGTGAGCGTATCAATATTCTAAATATATTTTATAAGAATGCCCATTCTTATAAAACAAACAAAGCTATTTTTTATAAAAAAGCACAAAATCATAAAATGTAAGTTGCTTTAAGCAGTGCCCTGAACGTTTTTCAAGGAATAACTGTAGTGATGTTTTAGAAGAATAACCAATCTCCTAATGTATTACAGCCAATGTTTTATAAAACACCCCATTTTTATAAAATGTCGTTTGGTATGGCGATGGTTTGCGCTCATTTTCTTACTTTTAAAAGAAAACAATGTTATGCCAGACAACCCATTCACACCAATTACACCCACCGAACTTTACAATGGTTTGGTAGATCATCTTTCTGAAAACAGTACAAAACTTTCCGATGTTATTCGTGAAAACAAAACAAGTGGAAACAACTACATCGATTTGTTTGCGAATAAGGTGCGGCTTAACGGCAAGAGGCAAGCGTCGGATTATGCTAAGCTCTTTGGCGCCGATTTCAGGCATTTCGACGGAGCCATGCGGTGTATGACAGGGATGAGTGCGCACACCTGGATAAATGAATACCTGCGCTTGGCAGCCTGCGATTTGGTGGAGCATACCAACTTTAATTTTAAAACCATCGGAAAAATTCTGGGTTTTTCGCAAAGCAGTTTTTCGCAATTTTTCAGAGCCTACCAAAAAATGCAACCCTGGGAATACCGCAGCCTGAAAAGGTATGGCCGTAAACAGCACTTCTTTTCATGATTAGCTTTTGTCACTTGTCATTAGTCAGCAGAATGCGAAACTTGTAACCTGTAACCTGTAACCTGTAGCCTGTAACCTGTAAGCTGCAACAGATTTCACCTCGTTTACTCGTCAAAATGACAACGCTTCTTTTCTTTAGTGATACCCTCACTACAAGTGAGCGTATCACTATCATAATTTTCTACTTTGAAATTTCCAGCATGCGCTGAATCGGAATACGTGCTTTTTCAATCACTTCTTCAGGAAGAGTTACCTCCGGCAATTCGTGTTTTAAACAGGTGTACAGTTTTTGTAGGCTGTTTAATTTCATGTACGAACAGTCGTTGCATGCACAGGTTGAATCGGCTGAAGGAGCCGGAATAAAAATCTTATCGGGGCAAGCCTTTGTCATTTGGTGCAGAATACCGCTTTCGGTGGCAACAATAAACTTTTTAGCTTCGCTCTTTTTCACATAATTCAGCAGGGCAGTGGTTGATCCGATGTGTTTTGCCAAAAGCAGAACCGGTTTTTCGCATTCAGGATGCGCAATAAACTCGGCATCCGGATTTTTGTCCATCAGGTCGATAATTTTTTCCACCGAATATTGTTCGTGAACCATACATGCTCCGTCCCACAAAACCATATCGCGGCCGGTGATGCTGTTAATGTAACCACCCAGGTTTTTGTCGGGTGCAAATATCAGTTTCTGTCCTTTCGGAAAGCTTTCAACAATTTGTTTGGCGTTGGCCGAAGTACAAACAATGTCGGTCATTGTTTTAAGTGCAGCCGTTGCATTTATGTAGGTAATTACCTTGTGATCGGGGTATTTTGCTTTAAATTCGGCGAATTTATCAGCAGGTGCCGATTCGGCCAACGAGCAACTTGCCTTTAAATCGGGCAGAATTACTTTTTTGTTTGGATTGATGATTTTTGCCGTTTCGGCCATAAAATGAACGCCCACAAAAACGATCAGTTCAGCTTCGGTATTTGCTGCGGCCTGCGCCAGTCCAAGGCTGTCGCCAACGTAGTCAGCAATGTCCTGCAAGTCTCCATCAACATAAAAGTGGCTAAGTATTACAGCGTTTTTTCCCTCTTTTAAACGCTTGATCTCTTCAACCAGTTTCATTTTCGGATCTATCGGTTCGTCGATATAACCCTTCTCCTCCAACATTTGATTTATTTGTAGCTGTTCCATTTTAACAATTCTCAATAAACAGGGCGCAAAAATAAGAATTCATTTAAAAAAAAACAGCAGAAGTGTTTAAATGTTTGGAAATGAAGCATAAAAAAAGCCGCTCAAGGCGGCTTTCTTAATATTGTGCAAAGTTTTGATTACTCCACTTCAGACCAGGTTCCGTTTTCTTTAATGATACGAATGGTAGCAACACCGTTGCTTCCATCGTAGTATGCATACGAAACAAGGTATTGTTGGCCTTCAACCGGGCTGTGGTTTGCATCAAGCATTCCACCAATCATTTCTACCAGTTTATCTCTGTCGGTTCCGGGAGGAACTGAACCGCGTAGGTCGAAGTTTCCGTATTTCGAAGTTTCTGAATAAATAGCATAATCGTCGCCACCCAAAGTAATTTTGATAGCTGGATCGGCCCACCAGTAACTAAGTGAAATATCATCCGAATTTAAGGCATAGTTTAATGGCTCTGAAACTGCCATTACGCTTTGTTTCACTTCCCAGTTTGTTCCGTTGTAATAGAATACAAGGAATTCAGGCAGGTAGTTTTTATAAACCAGTGCCGAATAGGTAACTGGAAGTGTTACTGCTGAATCAACGGCATATTTTGCCAAATCTTCGAGTGCATCGCTTATTGCATAGAAGTTTTTGTATTTGCCATTTCCGGTTGCTTCGTAAATATCATCGCTTACTTCAACTGCATTTGCATCGTATGATACTTCTTCGCTGGTTCCGTCTTCATTAATTTTAATGTAGCGGTCTTCGTAAGTTGAGTACATGGTGTATTCAACAGTTTTCTCTGCTCCTGCATCTTCAGCATAAATAATACGATCCAGTAATTTTGCAATCAATGCTTTTGCCACATCCGCATCGCTAAAGTTGTGGTATGTTTGACCCATACTTTCGTAGTCCGTATTACTCAAACCATAAGCATTGTCTTTATCAACAAAAGGTTTCGAATAATAGTTATAAGTTACCATCATTGCCTGAGCGTCTTCGCCTGAGAATTTCTGGTTCAGGATTTCAGGAAGGAAATCTTTTGGAAGTGCAGATGCTGAGAAGTTTTTATAGTTGGCTACGCTTGAGTTGCTCGATAACTCGTAATCTTCATCAGTCAAAGTGTAAGCTTCGGGAGCAACCTGCAGATCTTTTAAGAACTGGGCATCTTTGTTGGCTGCTTCAAGCGCAATATCAATTTCATCGTTGATATCCGCCATTGGGGTACAGGCATTAATTAATATAGCTAAGCCTGCTATTATAATAAATAATATCTTCTTCATGTTTTCCTAATTTTAGAAGTTAATTTTTAAACCGGTTGACCAGGTTCTTCCAATACCATAATATACTTTGGCTGATTGCCAGTCGTGACCTGCGCCGTCATCAGCATCAGAAATAAATTCTGTGTCGAATACATTAATAATGTTGGCATAAAGAACTGCATCAAATTGTCCGATAGTAAAGTAATAGGTAAAGTTAGCGTCTACTAAACCGTATGCAGGAACTTTCCATGGTTGAGTTTTTTCTGATGTTCCTCTTCCCAGTGGATCAAATTCAGCATATAAATTGTCGTAGTAGTTCCAGTTTGCACCGACTTTAAAACCATCAAATAATTCGTAGTCGGCACCCAAAGCGAAAGTAGTTTGTGCTGCATCACCCACTTTTAGGTCGGCAATAAACAAATCAACTCGTCCAACTTCTTCCTGGTTGTCGTTTACAATTGGTACGTCTACAAGATCGTTCTGCCAAATCCAGTCTCCCAGCGATGCCATACCGGTAATGGTTAGGTTGCTGAAAGGTTTCCATTTGAAATCACCTTCTAAACCAGTGTGCAATGCATTTACACCCTGAATGTTGGCACTGTACTGGTTGCCTTGAGAATCGTAGAAACTACGACGGAAGAATTTATCTTTCCAGTTGGTATAATACGCATTAACATTTGCCTGGAAGTTGTGTGTACGGAATCCGTAACCCAATTCGAAAGACAATGTTTTTTCGTTTGCAGCACCTTCGTTTACGTCGTTAACGTAATTGATAAAGATTGCGTCGAAAATAGGCGTTTTTTCAAAGTAGCCAATGTTTCCGAATACGTTGTGGTTTTCGTTGATGTTATAGTTGGCACCACCTTTTACAACAAATGCCTGGTGATGTTGCCAGTCTGATTCTTGCTCAGGGTCGCTGTCAAGATAGTTGAAGTAGTCTACCCTTTTTGTACTTTGATTGTTGAATGAAGCAGCAAAGAAAGCTGAAAGCTCGTTTTTAGAATATTCCAATTGTCCAAATACTCCTTGCCATCCTACAATACCGTCGTTCCAGTAACCAATTTTGTCACCTTTACGGGCAATTTTATCAGGATTGTTTTTGTCTTCTGTTGAAAGAACAAAGTCGCCACCCAATAAATCTTCTACTTCGCGGTAGTGTTTTCCTTTGTAATGTCTGATGTCGATACCTGCACTTAATTCAAAGTTTTCACCAAGATCGTACTGAAGGTTTGAAATTACACCCATCCAGCTGTGGTCGTTTCTTGAATTACGAATAATTGCAGTTGATCCACCATTTCCGTTGGCAATGTTTTCTTCAACGATACGATCGAAGTCAATTTGACCTTCTTTCGTGTAATTAAAGAATGCATTTTGGTTTGAACCGTAGTTACCTGTACCACCACCAGTACCAAACGAATAGTAAGCTGATGTTGCTAAGGTTGCTTTGTCGCTAATTGTTAAATAATGGTTCAACGACATTTGTGGTTTGTGGTAGAAGTTCGTTCTTAAGTTATAAATCTGACCATCTTTATAACCCCACTCCGGATTGTAGCGTAAACCATGATCTGGTTGCTGAACGCTTTCAATTGTTTGTGTACTTGAACGCTGTCCGTGAACTTGTGGTGCTCCGAAAGCAGTTAACGTTAACATTTGGTTTGTCCAGCGTTTTGAAATACTTCCAAAATACGACCAGCCTTCGAACTGAGTACCGTCAACCCAACCGTCACCGGTTGTGTGGGCACCCGACAATGAAATTGCCCAGCCGTTTTCGGTTAAACCTGTTGAAAGACTAAATGATGTTTTTTTGAATCCGTCGTTACCAATACCAGAATATACCGAACCACCTTTTTCAGCATCGGTAGTTTTTGTAATAATGTTCATGGTACCACCAATCGATCCGGTAGAAAGTTTTGATGCACCCAAACCACGTTGTACCTGCATTGAACGGGTTACTTCTGAGAGACCAGCCCAGTTACTCCAGTATACCCAACCATTTTCCATGTCGTTTACCGGAACACCGTTAATCATTACAGCTACGTTACGTTGGCTAAAACCACGAATGTTAATACGTGAATCACCAAAACCACCACCCTGGCGAGTTGCATAAACCCCAGGAGTTGATTTTAAAATTTCAGGATATTCCTGAGTACCTAATTTTTCTGCGATTTGTTGTGGCTCGATGGCCGAAACAGCAACCGGAGTTTTACGTGCAACGGCAACTGAAGCCAGAACCATTACTTCGTTTATACCTACTGCATCGGGTCCTAGTTTTACCTGGCCCAAATCGTTTGTTTGACCGTTTGATACTTTAACATTCAGTTTTTGAGTAGTGTACCCAATGTACGAAATGTTGATTTTTTGGTCGCCAGCGTTTACCGAAAGCGAAAAGGCGCCATTAATATCAGTAACAGTACCTGTTGTGGTACCATCTAAAACCACACTTGCCCCAATTAGGGCTTCACTGGTTTCCGCATCAACTACTACGCCCTTTATGGTTCCCTGGGCAATAGTTGCGAGAGAAAACAGGCTGAATACAGCCAGTAATACAATCGAAAAAAGTGCTTTTTTCATAAAACTTTTAATTTGAATTAAAATAAATATAGAATTTTAGATAAACTCCTGAAAAGAATATATAGTTGTGTGAGTGCGCCTTACATGTGTGTTTACAAAATAAGGGTCACTATGGTTTTTATTTCTCAAATAACATAATCTCATATAAGTTGTGTTAGTACTTTGTTTACATTAATCAAGCCGCAAAAATAATCTTCAAACCACAAATCAAAGGAAACCTTTCTTTTTTTGCGAAGGATTAACTACATGTTATATTATTATGTTCTATTTCTTAACTCCACTCCAATTTTCAAAGGATAAAATTGCCACTTATAGCACCTAAAAACAAATGAATCTTACTTTAGTTGTTAAATAATTTAACATACTTATTAACAGTTTGTCAACAAATTTTGAACGATAAAAATCAGCACACAGCAAGACGAAATATAACTTATGGTTAAATAGGAATTAGAAAGGTAAAATTTCTACTCTGCGTTTGTATTTTTTACTAATTTGTAACGTTCAGTAAAACAGGGTTATAGAAAAATTATTTAAAATAAATTGAAAATTTATGGTACTATGTGTTGCATGGTACCATAAAAAGAACATATATTTGTAATGCAAACAACAGTGTAAAAGAAAGTACGTTTTAAAATAAAGTTCTTTATAGTTTGTAACGAAAGCAAAAAAGTAACGTCAATTAGACAGAAAGAAAACGAAAACAAAAAATGCCAGGCTGCAGAATGGCACGAAGAGAAAACTTCGGAAAAAACAAAACAGAAGCAAAGCAATAAAACAGGAAAACAAAAACGAGTCAGTGTAAATGACAACAGAAAAACAAAAGCCATGAAAACAAAAAACAATGTTCAGAAAGCAATTTTAAGATCAGCAGCAGTAATCGTAAGTTTTGTATTGATAAGTTTTACGGTTAGCGCACAGAATTTTTGGAAACGATTGTTGGAAAACAGCAGTTTTAACGATATTGCGATCGCAATGGTAGATGCACCTGCTAAAACAAATACAACTACAGAAAGTCTCAAAGTCATTAATTACAATACAGAGATTGAACCGCAATTGGAAGTGGAAGCCTGGATGACTGATTACTCAAATTTTGATGTTAATCTGTATCAGTACGAAGAAGAGACTGAGGCAGAACTGGGATTGGAGTCGTGGATGTTGAATGAAGATTTATTTCAGGCAGATGTGGAGGAGGAAGACGCTTTGGAATTAGAGGCATGGATGACATCGAGTGCAGTGTGGAGCATTTAGTAGTTGGGAGTTGACAATTAAGATCAGAGAGAAAAATAGAACAGGGTAATATTCATAACAGAGGGACATAAAATGAAGATAGAAAACACAAAAGCACAGATGAGAAAGGGGGTACTGGAATATTGTATCTTACTAGTTCTCGACGGAAAGCCACTTTACGCGAGTGATATTATTCAGTCGCTGAAAGAAGCCAAAATGATTGTGGTAGAGGGCACGCTTTATCCATTACTTACCAGGTTGAAAAATGCCGGACTGCTGGCTTATCGCTGGGAAGAATCTACACAGGGTCCGCCACGAAAGTATTACGAATTAACTGAAACGGGAAGAAGTTTTCTTGTAGAACTTGAAGATTCCTGGGTTGAGTTGGTTGACGCAGTCGATAAAATTAAGACAAACAAAGCATAGTTCGTAACCGGAAAATTCAAACAAAAAACAAGATGAAAAAGACATTTACAATAAATATAAGTGGCACTGTATTTCACATTGAAGAAGATGCCTACGAAGTGTTACAGAAATACCTTGTTAATCTTAAAAACCATTTTGGTGTAGATGAGGAGGGTAAGGAGATTATCTCAGACATTGAAGCACGTATTGCAGAAATATTCAGCTCGAAAAGCAACGACGAAAAAAAGGTGATTACAGTTGCGTGGGTGAATGAAGTGATTGAGATTATGGGAACACCCGAAGACTTTGCTGAGGAAGAAGGCGAAGTGGAAGAGTCGATTGCATCAGAAGCAAAACGTAAAAGACGTTTGTACCGCGATCCGGACCACCGTGTTTTTGGTGGAGTGTGCGGAGGATTGGGAGCCTACTTTAATATGGATCCTGTAATTTTAAGGATAATTTTTGCCGTTCTGTTTTTGGTTACATCAGGAGCTGCATTGTTGGCCTACTTAATTCTTTGGATTGCCGTACCTAAAGCAATAAATACTACCCAGCGACTTGAAATGCGCGGGCAGGAAGCTACAGTTAAAAATATCGAGAAATCGATTAAAGAAGAAGTAAAGGAAGTAAAAGAAAGCTACAAAAAATTTAAAGAATCGGATACCTATTCAAAAGGAAAGAAGTCAGTTGAGGCTGGAGGCGATGTGGTTTACAATGTTTTTAAAGTACTGTTAAAGGTGTTTGTAGTCATTGTGGGAGTGATTTTATTGTTATCCGGATTTTTCAGTTTATTGGCATTGATTTCGTCCATGGTAATTGGTCATTCGTTTCTTTCGGGTTGGCCAATGGTTTGGAGTCCCGACATTTATATGCCCGAGTTTTTAGGTCATCTTGTTGATCCGGGAACCGTTACGCTAGGTTTGGTTTTGGCAGGTATAGTTGCCGGAATTCCGATGTTAGCAATGCTCTATATTGGAACAAAACTGGTTTTCCGTTACAAGTCTAACAATACTGCCATAGCTCTCGGAATGATAGGAATTTGGTTTATAGCATTAATATCGTTGCTGGTTGTTTCGTTTGGACAGGTGAAACATTATAAATCAAGAGCTTCTGTTACCAATAGTCAGGTTATTAATTGCAACACCTGTAATACATTGTACCTGGATTTGGCCGAAGACAAATACGATGACTACGCCGAAATGGATTGGGAGATCGATAATTTTAAAGTGTATGTTGTAGACGGTGAAGAGGTTATTGTTGGAGAGCCGCGATTGGATGTGGTTCGTTCGAGTTCTGAGGATTTTGTGATATCGGTTAAAACAGCATCGCGTGGAAAATCGCGTGAGGATGCAAAAGACAATAGTAAAGAGGTGGTTTATAACTACAATGTTGCCGACTCAACCGTTCTTTTCGATCCGTATTTCTTTATCGAAGAAGGTAAAAAATGGCGCAACCAGGAAGTGTTTATTACGGTAAAAGTACCGCAGGGGAAAAGTATTTATTTGGGTGATGAGTTAATTGAGATTATTCATGACATTGAAAATGTTTCGAATACCTGGGATGGAGACATGGTTGGTAAATATTGGGAAATGAAGCCTGAAGGGCTTACGGAGAAAAAAGCTTTGGAAGAGGCGGATATTGAATAAAAGTATTAACAAGAGGAATGAAGTCTTTTGATTTGAAGTAAGCTTCGGTCTTCTGGCTTCTGTCCTCAGTCATTTTTTGGAAACATGAAAACAATAACAAAAGTAATTTTCACTTTGGCTTTTATGCTGGCCACCATGTTGGCTGTAGCGCAGAGCAAATCGGATAAAATTTACGATGTATTTTCGGGGCGCGATGGAGTTACCAATTTTACCTTTTCGAAAAATATGATTGATGCGATTGATATCGATTTGGGAGATGAGGATGACGAGCGAAACGTTACCGGCGATTTGCATAAAATTCGATTTTTGTCGTACAATCCTGAAAAAGGAGATTTAAGTGCAGATGAATTTACCCGGAAAGCAATTGGGATGTTGCCATCGCAATATCATAAATTTGAAGAAGATGAGGATGACGATGCCGAGATATGGCTCTTGGGTAAAAAGAAGAATTTTTCAGAATGCCATGTTTTTACAAAAGGAGAAAATAACAAAGGCCTTCGTATTGTTGTTTCTTTTTACGGCGATTTTACAGTAAACGATATTGATGAATTAAAAAATACAGGAAAAGGATTCTCGGAAGAATAGAAATTAATAAATAATTTGATGTGTGCCCGATATTGATACTTTGTTAATATCGGGCTTTTTCTATGCAAAAGTACTGGTTGTAAAGTTGTTGTGAAACTGTTATTGTGCTAGACACAATGAGAAGACGTCTAAATGTGGCATTTGTGTCCCACAATGGGATAAATCTTGCCATCAGGTCCATTTCTTTTCACATGATATTGTTAATTCTTTATTTTTGTCGTCGTTAAATGAGAGGATGATAGTTTCTATATTTGGGTGCTAAATTGATTGGCGTTCAAAATATTAAAGTTGTTTAGAGCCATTCTAAATGAAATCTAATCTAAACTTTAGTATGAAACGATTGTTTGTTTCGGAGGCAGGATAATTTTCAGAGTGTTTAATACAGATAGAACTCTTCGTTGAGTTTCGAAAGTATTTTGTTTGTTTTGAATAATTCTGTTTGTTTTTGAATCCGAAAAGGTTAGACAGGTTAAGAACAAAGAGTTGTGCAAATAGTGTGCTGTAAAAATACTTGGATTAATATCCAAAATGGAGGAATTGTATCTGCCAGGAAACGATTGCCTCTTTTTACTGTGGGCAGAACTCAGAGATTTTTTTTCATATTAATTTTGTCTGTTTTTTGGTCTTTAAATACGCAAGGGCAAACAACTATTTACTCTCAGAATTTTGGAACGGGTACAACAATGCCTGCAGGTTGGAGTGCAATAGGTAATAATAGTTGGACAGTTAGTAGCACAAACCCATCTTCTGGATATTCAGGTGCTTCCGGTCAGAGTAATCTATCTTCAGGAAGTAGTAATCAGTTAAGGTATATTGTTTTTGATGGCGTTTCAACAGTTGGATATTCGGAAGTCTCTATTTTGTGGGGTGCAAGAAGAACAAGTAATGAAACTGCAGTTTTATATTGGTCAAATGATGGTGGCAATAATTGGAATCAAGTAAGTTTTACGGATGTAAACAGTAATTCAACATGGGCCTTGGTAAATAATGGAGTACAAATTATTTTACCTGCAGGAGCTGCTGGTGTCAACAATTTGCAATTTGGATGGGGTTATGATAGCAACAATCAGGCGGGAAGATATCGGATTGATGATGTAAAAATTCAAGGAACATTAATTAATACATCTCCATTGTGCACATCACCAAATTTTCCGACAGATGGAGAAATAAATTTTGCCGTTGACGGAACACTTAGCTGGGATGCCGATCCGGGAGCTACCGGATATTATCTTTATTTTGGAACCGATGCAGGAGCTACTAATATCGAGAATGGAACAGACTTAGGAAATGTTACTTCTTATAATCCATCTGCAGATCTGGATTTTTTGACTAACTATTACTGGAAAATTGTACCCTATAATTCATTTGGAAACGCTTCGGGGTGTTCTGTATGGAGTTTTACAACAGAGGATATTAGTTATTGTGAGCCAGCTGTGAGTAACACCTTAAGGTATATTGATCGGGTAAGGCTAGGGAGTATTGATAATTCTTCCTCAGGAACTGGGTTTTCATCGGGAGGTTATGGAGATTATACCGTTTTATCGACTGATTTAGTTCAGGGAGAAACCGGGGTTTCTTTAACAGTGGATGTATTCTCCAATACAAGTTATGGAATACACGTTTGGGTTGACTGGGATCGGGATGGTGAATTTACTCAAGCAGGAGATAATATTGTTTGTGATTATGGTTTAGACGTCAATGGTAATAATCAACGAACTTACTCTTTCAATGTCCCAGGTACTGCAACCATTGGTAATACAAGAATGAGAGTTCGGTTAATTTATAATGAAACTTCGTGCGCAAATCCCTGTCTGAATTTTGATTATGGTGAGGTGGAAGATTACTCAATAAACATTACTGCACCTTGTAATGTAAATTATCAAAATGTAACCGGTGGTGGAAGTTACTGTTCAGGAGGTAGTGGTGTTGATGTAGGATTAGATGGTTCCGAAACTGGAGTTACTTACGAATTGTATCTGGATGGTTCGCCAACTGGCAATGTTGTTTCTGGTACTGGAGCTGCCATTAGCTTTGGAAATCAAACTACAGCAGGATCATACACAGTTGTTGGACATCATGTAGCTGATGGTTGCGATTTTCCAATGTCAGGTCAGGCCGATGTCCTAATTTTAACTGTTCCTGGAACTACAGCTAATCCATCTCCGGGTAATACAGCTACTGATATTTGTTTTGCAGGAGACGGAGTCTTAAGTTCAATTTCGTGGGATGTAGTTGCTGACGCAACATCATATGATGTATATTTTGGTGCAGGAAGTTTGCCCGGAAGTGTTACAGCCAATGTTGCTATAAACAGTTACTCCACTGGAACGTTGTCAGCAAATACAACTTACTATTGGAAAGTGGTACCTAAGAATTCATGCGGTGATGCTATCGGCGAAAGTACCTGGACATTCACAACTTCAAGCGAGCCTTGTTACTGTTCCGCTCAATCAAGTTCCCCTGAGTTATACGAATCGATTACTAACGTAACTTTTGCAGGAATAAATAATTCATCTCCTGTGGTAAAAACAATTGGATATACTGATTATACAGGTACTGTAACTCCGGGAATTGTTCTGCAAGGGCAAAACTATCCGATTTCGGTTACTGAAGAATTTCTAGCCGATCAATATGGCGGATATTGTAAGGTATATATTGATTTAGACCAAAATGGGATATTCGACGATGCATCAGAATTAATGTTTGGGAGTACCTATTCAGGCAATCAAACCATGTCAGGAAATATTGTTATTCCCATAACGGCAACTCCCGGAACAACAAAGATGCGTATTATAATAGAAGGAGATGGCAGCAATACCAATGCCCTGCCGTGTGGTACTTTTACTTGGGGAGAAGTCGAAGATTATTTGGTAACAATCGTTTCACTTTGTATCGTACCGGATGTTCCTGTTCTTACTACAGCCAGTACGAGCGTTTGTTCAGGTACAGATGTAACAATTAATATTGGGGGGAATTTGAATGATGCAAGTCAATGGATTATTTATTCCGGAAGTTGTGGAGGTACTAAAATTGATTCGACTACAAATTCATCATTTGTCATCAATAATGTTACATCGTCTTCAACTTATTTTGTTCGGGGAGAAGGGAGTTGTGATGGTACATTATGCGGAAATATATCTTTAACGGTAAATGCATTGCCAACAGCCACAGTTTCATACAATGGTTCTCCTTATTGCGGTACAGGAATAGCTTCTGTAACTCAAAGTGGTCAGGCTGGAGGAAGTTATAGTTCAACGGCCGGTTTAAGCATAAATTCTTTAACCGGAGAGATTGACCTTTCGGGCAGTACTCCCGGGACTTATTTGGTAACATATGATTTTTCTGATGGCACTTGTTCAAATATGACGTCAACATCTGTTGGAATTAACTCTTTACCCGCAACTCCAACCAGTATAACTGCGACACCATTGACCATTTGTAGTGGGTCAACGTCAATTTTATCGGTTGATAATCCCGGAGTAGGATTTATTGTTGAGTGGTTTGAAGGAAGTTGTGGTGGTACTTCCATCGGTTCAGGAAATACAATAAATGTTAATCCTGCTAATACAACAACTTATTATGCACAAACAAAAAATATTGCTACAAATTGTGTGTCGGCAACCTGTGCCGAAGTAACAGTCAATGTACAAAACCCTTCAGTAACATTAGGTGCTATGCCAACAATATGTGTGAATGTGGGTGTTGCCTATGTTCCGATTTTAGCTTCAACCGATAATCCTAATCTTTATAGTATTGATTATGATTATGATGCAAATGCTGCTGGATTTCAGGATGTAAACGGTTGGGGAATAGAAAATCCAACACAGATTCCAATAATTATACCAAACGGTGGCTGGGGAATTTCGCCTGGAACATACAATGGAGTATTAACTGTTAAATTGAGTTATCCAGAGTGCGAAAGTGAGGAATATCCGGTCTTTGTAACTATTACTAGCGATGGTGAAATAAGTACAGAAGTTAGTGTCTCGGGAAATCCCGTGTGTGAAGGGACTGCGGTTACTTTTACTGCTAGCGCTATTGGAGCTACAAATTTTCGATGGACAGTTAATGGGCTCCTTGTTCCCGATTCTATTAGTTCAACTTATACTTATAATCCTATTAATGGCGATGAGGTAATTGGGGTTGCCTTTGTTGAATGCAAGCAGTCGCTTGTTCTAACGCAGAATACACATACAATGATAGTAACTCCAGTCCCAACCGCAACAATATCGGGCGATGCAAGTATTTGTGAAGGGGCAACAACTTCGCTTTCGATAGGTTTTACCGGTACATCGCCATGGAATGTTACCGTACAACGCGATGGAGCCAATGATAATTTAATTACAGGAATAACTGATAATCCTTACTCTTTTGAAGTATCAGAGGAAGGAGACTATACAATAAGTGCTTTCAATGATGCCGTTTGTGATGGAACGTTTAGCGGAAGCTCGACTATTACGGTTGAAACAACTCCGGTAGCAGGTACTTTAAGTAAAATACCCAATGTAAGTTCAGTTTGCGATGGCGATAATGTTTCAGCTATTTTAAATGGCGGCGCTGGTGGTAATGGAATAGATGTGTTGGAATATAGTATTGACGGTGGAAGTAATTGGTTAGCCTATACTTCAGGATCAAATATTTCCACTTCTGGCTTAAATGAAGTTCAAATAAGAACACGCAGAATGGCAGATTATTGTTTGCCTTCAACATACGAAATAGTAAGCTGGTTGATTAACCCGCTTCCAACCATAACATTAGAGTCGAACACTGCCGAAGCATGTTATGCTGATGGAACAGCAAGCTTGATTTATACTGCCACAAGTGGAGGTGCAAACCGTTATAGTATTGATTATGCCGACACTGAAATTCCGGACGTAAACAATGCTTCTCTTACAGGAGGAAGTATAGCACTTGTTTTTCCAACAGATAAAAATCCGGGAACTTATGCCGGAACTCTTACTGTAAGTAATAGTGTAACTGGTTGTGTTAGTGAAGCATACTCGATAGAAATAATAATTCATGAATTACCGGCAAGCGGTGAAATAATACCCGATTAGAATTTTAAAAACCAAAAAGATAATAAATAAAGAGATGAAAAAAATTTTAACCTATTTAATTGCTACAACTGCTCTATTAATGATAAGTGCAGTGGCAATGGCACAGGATGGTGAAAATCCTTTTGTTGGATCAACACACACATACAATGTTACACCTGATCCAGCTGGTGTAGGCACGAACACTTATTCTTGGGCAATCTCGGGTGGAGGAACGATTAATGGAGTAAGCAATGGCACTTCTTTAAGTGTTACATGGACTGCTGCTGGACCTCAGACTGTTACTTTTACCGAAACAGATGGGACGGGAACTACCTGTTTTTCATCAGTACAACTACCTGTAACAGTAATTGCAAACGATTTTGATGTGAATATTGGAACATTGGCAGATGGATGTAACAATAATTCAGGAACGGTAAGTCCTGTTGATAGTGCTAATTCTATAATTGCGATACCATTTGAAATGGAAACTGGTGGAACAACTTGGAGTCCTAACTGGGAAGTATTTTTTGATTTATCAGTAACAAGTGTTAATGCAAGGTTAGTTACCGTTGCTTTAACTTCAGGTGCTAACGGTACGTTAAATGACCTTGGGGGTGGGGCATACTCTATTACAGGAATTAATGGTGCTTCGGGTGTGGGAGAAACAAGTATTGATGTTGAAGTTAAAGGATACTCTTTTGAAGATGTTACCATTGATGCAGAAATAACTGCTGCGAAGGAACTACAATATGATACTCCTGCAGGAAGTACAGGAAGCTGGGTGCCAAGCACCATTACAATTTACAAGATTCCAAACACCTCACCAATTACAACAGATTAAATACAAACAAATAATCAATACACATTTTAAATTTTATCATTATGAAAAAGTTAGTCTTACTTTTTGTAGCAGTTTTTATAACTGCTGTTAGTGCAAATGTTTTTGCACAAAGTACCGGAACGGCTCCTTATCTGGGAGCAACACATGCATACTCGGTGACCTTAAATGCAGGATCAAGTTATGCCTGGAAGGTTTTGAATACAAGTGGAGCAGAAGTTACAGCACCTACTTCTGATATTGCGAGTTTAACTCCCAATGCTGCCGGTGATACTCTATTTATTACTTATGCTACTACTGCTACTCCCACAACGGAATACTTGGTGACAGTAACCGAAACTGTTGATACAGATTGCTCAAATACAAAAGCATTACCTATTCAAATTACTGAATCGACTTTCGATTTAATTGTTGGAAATACAGGTGACCAAAACTGTTATGCGAGTGCTGTAACGGTTGCTTGGTCGGGTGGACAAACTGCCGCTAGCGTAACTTATACACACGGTGCAGCAAATTATGCATTTACTGTTGAAGGAACGGGCGTTGGAGCTACTGAAACCTGGACTTTCTCTTTGGGTATAGTTAATGATCCAACTGATGCAACAACTACTTCGGTTACTGTAGAGGATCAGTCTGCTACTCCTGTGGAAATTGTTCCTGTTGCAGGTGTTTACACTCTTACAGGACCTCAGACTGTTGATGTTGCTGTTGTTGTAACAAATAATACAGAATACGATAATTCAAGTGCAGCCGATGCTCAAGATTTTTCTGCCACTGTAACATTGGGTGATGTTGCTTGTGGAACAGGATCGATTGAAAGCGACAATACCAATAACGAAGGCGTTGAGTATGTTGCTCGTCCAAATACTTCTGGTATAAGTACAAACTAATTGTAAGTGAGAATTAAGGCATTTTTCATAATGATATTTACCCTCCTGGCTGCCCAATTTGGGGCAGCCCAGGAGGCTATTGTTGTATATGAAGGTGCCGAGAGTAATCATTTTGTAGAAGCCCACACGGGTAGTTCTTACTCGTGGAAAGTTCTTGTTGGTTTTAGCCCCGATACAGAGGCAAATCCCAACGATTATTTATTTACTTCGGACAACGGAGTTTATCAGATTGGTGTTCGCTGGTACAAATCGGGTTTGTATTTCCTCGATGTTACCGAAACCGATCAAACCGGATGTACCAACCGAAAAGCTCTGGTAGTAAGTGTTATCAGTAATAATCGAAGCATTGCTTTTAACTCTTCTTCAAGTTCGGATTGTTACAATTACTCGGACAATAGTTTTAGCATTCCGGTAAGAATTCTGGACGACGGTGGTATTCCGCTCGATCAGGCTAAATTTCCGGTTGATGTTGATTTTACAGTCAACAGTACATTGTTTTCACAACAAATTTTTTGGCAGCAGCAGGTCTTGAATGTTGATTCGTCGTGGTTTGCGCTTGATTTGCAGCAGGAAACCAGTGTCTCTGTTCAGCTACTTTCAGCAGCAGACAAAGAGGGGAGCAGTATTCCCGTTGCCAGTGGAGGCGATGTTCATTTACGAAGCATTTGGGCCATTCCGAAGTTGGAATTCAGTTACGCCGATACGCTTGTAAAGGACGGTTCGTACGGAAATTATCAGCTTACTTTACAAGACGGACAAGCGCAAAATGCTGTTTTTAACTGGTGGGTAATTCCGGCAGCCGGAACCAGCACAGACCTGGAAACCATAAACGGTGATGTTGCAGACATTTTGTGGGATGGTGGAATTGGTACATATAATTTGTATGCAAGTGTGATTGATGGCAATGGCTGTTTAGGTGATACAATTACCCAAACAATTGAGGTACAGGAAAAAGATCCTACAACAATTCCGGTATTTGCCGGACCCGATACATTGATTGGTAGTTGTCAGCCCTATGCTTTTAACCAGGTATTTCCAAGCTCCAATGAATATTCGTATTCATGGAATCCGGTAACAAATCTTGATGATCCAAGGGTTCCAAATCCGGTATTTACACCCGGAGAAACCACAACTTATGTGTTTACTGTAACCACTCTGAACGGATCAGAAATAAAAGATACAGTTACCATAAATGTGGCACAGATTGGTGCTGATGCCGGCGATGATTTTCTTATTGAGCAAGGTGAAACTGCTATACTTGATGGTTCTGACAGTTATGGTGAAAATCTATTGTATAACTGGACAACAAATAATGGTGTAATAGTCAGCGGTGAAAATACCGTTAATCCAATAGTGAGCAGCGCCGGAACTTATTATCTCGACGTACTTGATGCGTATGGATGTTCGGCAATAGATTCAGTTGTGGTAAGTGCTTTTGTTTATGCGCCAATCGCTAACGACGATTACGACACAACATCTTATCAAACAGCTGTTACTATTCCGGTGTTGGCAAACGATACCGATCCGGAAGGAAATTTAGATCCAACATCGCTAAGTATTGTTCAATATCCGCAAAATGGTAGTGTATACATAAATTATGATGATTATACGATAAGTTACACACCTGAACAAGGATTTATAGGAGACGATGTGTTTGAGTACCAGATTTGCAATTTGGCAGCGAAATGCGACAATGCAAATGTGTATGTTTTTGTTACGCCGGTTGACTTTATTATTCCGGAAGCATTTACTCCAAATAACGACGGTGTTAACGACTATTTCGAAATTAAAGGAATAGAATATTACGAGGGCAATTCGTTAACAGTGATAAACCGCTGGGGTAAAAAAGTATACGAAGCCAAAAATTATGGAATAAGTACTACTCCGAAATTTTGGGATGGAAAATGGACCACCGGCGGAGGAAACGAAGATTTGCCAACCGGAACCTATTTTTATGTTCTGGATTTAGGAAACGATGAAAAGCCAATTGCAGGTTCGGTTTATATTGACAGGTAAATGAGATTAAATAAAAAAATAGCGATTCTTGTATTTGTATTGTTAGCTACTTTGGCTGGCAGCAAATCTGCTTTTGCTCAGCAAGATCCGATGTATACGCAATACATGGATAATTTACTGGTCGTAAATCCCGGATATGCAGGTTCGCAGGAAGTAGGAAGTGTTTTGCTCGTGGCACGCAGTCAGTGGGTGTCGTTTGATGGAGCACCTGCAACGCGTTCGTTTGCCTATAATACTTCGGTTGAAAACAAAAAAATTGGTATTGGTTTTTCAATAATGTCTGATAAAATAGGGCCTTTAAAACAAACCGGCCTCTATTTCGACTATTCCTATTTGTTGCCGGTTTCCGAAAAATTTACATTTGGAATGGGTTTAAAAGGGGGTGTTAGTTTTTATCGTGCAAGCCTTACCGAGTTAGAAACCATTAGTCCTGATCCGATATTTGATAACGATATTTACGAAAACTTTTTGCCCAATGTTGGGGTTGGTTTTTACCTCTTTTCCGACGACACGTATTTCGGGCTTTCGGTGCCAAAACTAATTGAGAATAAAATTACCCGCGAAAATCTTTCGATAGAATACATCAACAAACAGCAAATGCATGTGTATTTTGTGGGAGGTCACCGCTTTGATTTGAATGCCGATTACCAGCTAAAAACAAGTACCCTGGTAAAATGGGTGCAAAATGCACCGGTTGCTTTTGATTTAACTGCACTGGCAGGTTTTAGAGAACGGGTTTGGATTGGAGCTTTTTACCGTTTCAACGATGCGTATGGAATTATTGCCCAGTTTAAACCTTCGCCCAAAATGACCATTGGTTATTCATACGATTTAACCATTTCTGAATTAAACGGTTTTAACAACGGATCGCACGAAATTATGTTCTCGTATGATCTCGATCTGTTTAGCCGAAGTCGTTCAACAGAATCGCTTTCTCAAAAATAGGTAACAAATACCGCACTTTTAGTGGAGAAATCCTTCTCAATTTTTTATCTAATCTTTTTGTTGTTGAATGAACAATGAAAATTTGTATGTTGATTGCTTTGTGTCTATCAATCCAATATAGTATTGTAAAATAACCGACAAAAAAAATCCGGCTCATCATAAGTTGAACCGGATTTTTATATTTTGGAATTGATTGATTATTTCACAACAACTTTTTGTGTTGCTACATTTTTTCCCTGAATGGTTCGTACCAAATAAATTCCGGATACAAAAGAGTCGATATTTACTTGTTTTTGATTGGCCGGCTCGTTGTCTACAAGCAGCAGTTTTCCAGTTAAGGAATAAATTTCAATCCGATCAATGTTTACATCAGAAGAGAAATTCAGAATAGAATGGGCTGGATTAGGGTACATAGAAACCGTATTTTTCTTAGCCGAAACAGCTTCCAAATCAGTAGTTACATCCGGTTCGTCAAACTTTTGTGTAGAGTACAATTTATATTCACCGGCTTGCAATGTAATTGCCTGGTTTGTCGATCCAATTTCAATGGAATCTTGTGTAAAGAACTCGTAATATTTACCTGTTTCAGGGAAGGTAACAGAAACATCGTGTTCAACAATATCGAAATTACCCAGAGCAATAGCGTGATTGCTTTCGTTGCTTGCAATAAACCATTTTCCGGCACTGCTTAAATCGTAAGTGAAATTGGCCGGAGTAAATACGTCGTATTGCTGTTTAAGCTCATTTAATTTAGCCATAACATGAAACAACTCAACCCGGTCGGGATTATTCAAATATTGCCAGTAAGGTGGTTTTGGCGCAGTACGGCAGTCATTATTTATCGAACCGTCTTCACAACGGTTTATGGGCAAGTCGTATCCGCGTTCACCAAATTGCCAAATCATTTTCGGGCCCGGTAACAACAAGTGAAACAGTGAATTTAATTCAATTCGTTGCAGAGCAGTTGTTTGGTTTCTAATGTTGTAATCATCGTTTGAAAGGCCACTGTTCTTTATGGTGTACATAATTCGTTCTTCATCGTGGCTTTCGGGATAAGAAACCAAATTAGGCTCGTTCCATCCTCTTTCGTCGTACAGGGCCCAACTTAAATCCGATTCGCCAGTGTTTCCGGCAGCGGCATTCTGGTAGCTTCCATGCATGTTTCCCCAAAGCATTATTCCTGAATTGGCCAGCTCGGTTTCTTCGTCGTTGTGTGCCAGGTGTTCAAGTATTACAAACGTTTCAGAGTTGCGTTTCCAAATTTCGTTTGCCATTCGTTCCAGAATAGCAATTCTTGAAGCATCGTAAGCCCAGCCATCGCCGGGAGTTTGAGTAAATCCTTTGGTAAAGTCGAAACGGAAACCATCAATTTTATATTCGTTAATCCAGAAACTGTTTACACTGTCAACCAATTCCTTTACAACATCGGCTTCATGGTTAAAATCATATCCCCAAGAATAAACCGGGTTTGGCGACGAGACATTGTACCATGGGTTTTCAGGCAAAATGGTCCAGTTGTCCATGTACATTTGCACAAACGGACTTTGACCGTAACTGTGATTTAGTACCATGTCGATGACAACTGCAATGCCTCTTTTGTGGCATTCGTCAATTAATTCTTTTAGTTTGTTTTTTGGGCCGTAATATTTGTCGGGAGCAAAATAGAAAGCCGGATTATATCCCCAGCTGTTGTTGCCTTCGAACTCGTTCACCGGCATTAATTCCAAAACATTTATGCGCAAATCTTCCAGGTAATCCAGTTCATCAATTACGCCCTGGTACGACTGGGCAGTAGTAAAATCGCGCACCAGCAATTCGTAAATGGCCAGTTTGTTTTTGTCCGGTTTCTGAAAATCGCTTACCTGCCAACTGTATTCTTCCTGGGCTGTTTGAAGTACCGAAGCAATACCTTCTGTTTTACCTGTTGGATAGGCGATTAATCCGGGATACACCTCTTCGGGAATGTACTGGTCGTTCCACGGATCCACAATTTTTTCGGTGTAAGGATCTGCAATTTTAATGCTACCGTCAATGTAATACTGAAAAATATATTCTTTCCCTTTTTCTAGTCCTGAAAGATCGAGCCAAAAGTAATCGCCGTCTTTTTTCATCAGGTAGTCGTCCGAAATTTCCCAGTTGTTAAAGTCTCCAATTACGTATACAAATTCTTTTAACGGAGCCCATAATACAAGTGCAGCCGAAGTATCGTCGGTGTAGTTAATACCTTTTTTGTAATTCGCCGGTTTTGGTTCGATGCTTACTTCGTTGCGTACAAAAATCTCCATCGAATCAAAAACGGTTTCTCCGTTTGCGGTAGCTTCGGCAATTAACCAATAGGTTCCCGACTCGCTAAACGTGTGGCTTGTGGTAATTTCGATTCCGGTATTTTCTGTCAGAATTGTTTCGTTAATGCTTAATTTTAATGCTGCCGAAACCGAAGAACGAGCGGTTAAGGTTGTTGCAGTATTTAGTTTGAGTATTGAACTTCCGGCCGGCTCGGTGATGTCAACCACTAATCCTCCTTGGTAAATGTCAACGTATAAATTATCGGTTTGCTGGCTTGCATCGGCCGACCTAAAAACCAAGGCTATTTTAAGTACTTTTTCTCCTGAAGTAACGGAATAAAATGTTGCAATATCCGGACTTACAACCAACTCGTAAATTCCATTTCCCTTATTGGTTAGTTTGGGTTGTGTGGTATTGTTTCCCCATCCTTCAATTACGTATTGCCAGTCGGAATCCGAAGTGCTCTCTTCGGTAATTAAACCGGTATGTGCGTACAGATCTCCTGTAAAATAGCCCAGCCTGTTTTCTTCGGCCGAATTAAACGTTATGGTAATTTCTTCAGAAGCTACCGGAAATTCAGGGACGGTTGTAATTTGCGCACGGCTTATAAAGCTTGCGGCAATCATCAATACTAAAAAAGAAAATCGTGTGAGCATAGTAAAGGTTTTAAAAAGAAAGGGTTGCCAAATGTAATCCGGCAACCCTTTACAGAATCTAACTAAACTTAATTTTTAATAATCTCGTAAGCAAAACCAGGTGCTTCAAGATTTAAAACAATCGTATAATTTCCAGCTTCATCAATCGGAATATTATCTCCACCTTCGTCAAGAGTTCCATCAAATCCGGTATCACCGTAATTTAATGCCCAATCGTCGTTGGCACGGAATTTAATGGTACCGGCAACCAAATCAACAGTAACCGTCCAAGTTTTGGTATCCATACTGTAAGTCATGTTTTGGTCAGCATCCCAGCCATCAGGAGTTGCATCACCAATCAATCCCCAATCTGTTTTTTCGAACGAGTAGGTTAAAGCATTAATATCGGCTTTAATACGGTAGTAACCGGCGGTTGGAATAGAAATGTCAGTTCCGTTTACATCCAATGTTCCGTCTGCGTCAGTGTCACCCCAGTTTAAATCCCAGTTTGGTTCGTCGGTAAATTTGAACATTATACCGTCGCCAACCATATTCACATAACCTTCGTATTTTTCGTTTTGTTTAATCGAATAAACCTGCTGAGCCTTGTCCGGGCTCCAGTCTGATTCGTATCCGCTGGCTGCCTGGTAGTTTCCGGGCAAGTACAACGATGGGTAAATAATCACCACTTTGTAAGGAAGAATGTTCATTACCGGAGCGTTTGATGCCAGTGTTTGAACATAGTCGCTTACTTCGGCAGTTACACGTACTTCGAAATCGGAAGGAACATTGGTTTTTGCTCCCATGGCCAACAATTTCTGATTGAGGGCACCCACAGTAATACTTGCCGATTTTTCGGTAGTTGTAATTAAATCAACAGCAGTGGCAAAATCGTTACCGGCAAAGTCAAGTTGTACTTTGTAGGTAGTTGCCGATTGAAAACCAAAATCTGCATCGGTCCAGCTGAAGGTTTTAAATACATCGTCAGCAATGTCTTCAGAAAACACATACGTTCCTGAAACATCTTCCATTGCAGGAGGAGTGTAAACACCAACCACAGGCTCAAATACTTCTTTTTCGCAAGAGGCGAAAACAAGCAGAATGATGATCGTACTTAATATATAATTTATCTTTTTCATCTTAAATAATTTTGCTTTTGATTAATATCCGGTAGTCTGAGTCAGATTTGGATTGGCACCAACATCCGAAGCAGGAAGCGGGAACAACTTGTATTTGTCGTCAACGCCTACACCTTCTTTAACGGCTCCTTTCCAAGCCCAAACGTAATTTGAGCTGGTAAATTTGCCAAAACGTATCAAGTCACTTCTACGATGTCCTTCCCAGTAAAGTTCGCGGGCGCGTTCGTCAAGAATGAAGTCAAGAGTAAGGTCTGCTTCAGTCATGTTTCCAAAGTCGTCGCCATATGCTCTTTCTCTTAACTCGTTAACGTACGAAACTGCATTGCTCATGCTACCTCCTCCACCTCTCACAACAGCTTCGGCGTACATTAAGTATGCATCGGCTAAACGGAACATTGGGAAGTCTGTGTCGGGATGGGTCAGGTCAACGCCTGTTTCTCCTGTTGAAGTAATGTTACGCCACTTGGTAATTGCATATCCTTCAGTAAATTCAAAAAGATCTTCAATTTCAAGATTTTGTCCTTCGGTGTAGAACAAGGCACGGCTATCAGAACTAAATTTCTCAACGGTGTACGTATAATCAGGAGATTCCAGTTTCATGGTAATTTTATAGCTACCTGCTTCGGCAATGGCAATGTTTGCAGCACCTGCTCCAAGTACGCCATCTGCTCCGTCGTCGCCGTAATTGATTGCCCAATCGTCGTTGGCACGGAATTTAATTTCACCTGCCGACAAGTCCAGTTCAGCAATCCATGTTTTTGTTTCAGCATCAAATTCCATGTTCTGGTCAGAATCCCAGCCATTTGCAGTTGCAGAACCAATAATTCCCCAATCGGTTTTAGCGATAGAATAAGTAAGGTCGGCAGTATTTACATTTAGCTTGTAGTATCCTCCTTCAGCAACCGAAAGGTTTGCACCATTGGGTTCCAATGATCCGTCGCCACCGTCGTCGCCCCAGTTTAAATCCCAGTTCGGACCAGCTGTAAATTTAAATTCAGCTGCATCGGCAAAATAAATATAACCCTCGTAGTTGCTGTCTGAATTTACAGAACCCAGTGTTGGTGCAACATCCGGAGCCCAGTCGCCTTCGCTGTAACCCGAACCAGACTGATATCCACCGGGAACATAAATAACAGGATAATCAACTTTTGCACTTTTTAGTTTTGGTGCCAAAGTTTCCAAATCGAGGAATTTACCAACAAACTGTTTAGTCGTTCTTAAACCACTCCAACCGCCGTCGATTCCAAATTCTGCCGGCGACATTGATCCACCTACAGGCGCGTGTACTAGGAAAGTAGTACCACCCCAGGTACGAATGTTTGCTCCATCCTGAATGATTGGGAAAATAATCTCGTTTGAAGTGTTATTATCGGCCAAAAATAAGTGTGTATAATCCGATTCCAGTGAGTAACCTGCATTAATTACTTTTTCCGAATAAGTAGCAGCTTCGCTGTATTTTGCTTGTCCGGTATATACTTCAGCATTCAAATATAATTTTGCCAAAAGCATCCAAACTGCAGCCTGGTCAGCTCTTCCATAACCAACACTTCGTGGTGCCGATAATTCGTTTTCAACAGCCAATAATTCCGATTCAACATAAGCAAAAAGGTCAGCTCTTGAAATTTGCTCCGGAAAGAAAGCTCCAACATTGTCTTCTTCGGTTACAAATGGTACACTACCAAATAAATCTACAGCATGGTAGTAACTCAAAGCACGTAAGAATCTTGCTTCTGAGCGGTACAATTCAATGTCTGTTCTGATAGAACCCGAAATATTTCTGCCATCCAGTTTCTCAGGTGTAGTTTCGCGAATAAACTCGTTGCAAAGCGAAACCTGGTAGAAAATACGATAGTACAGATTGGTGATAAAACCATCGGTTGAAGACCAGTCCATGTCGTGAAAGTCTCTTAAGGTAGCGTCGTTCCAGCCAATAACCGCTTCGTCGGTTGTTAGTTGTTGTGCATACCACAAAGCACGCAGGTATTGTCCGAAACCTTCATCCAAACCACTAAGGTCGTTCATTCCGCTAGGACCCTGCTGGCCACTTACTGCTAAACCTGCATAAAGTTTTGCCAGTACATTAATGTAGTTGTTCGCATCCTCGTAAACGGTTTCCGAAGTTACTACATCCTCATCAATTGGAACAGTGTCCAAATCGTTAACACACGATGTAATTGCAAACAGGGTTGCAAGTACTATGATGCTTATATATTTAAATTTCTTTATAATCATGGTTGTAATTTTTAGAGATTAATAATCAATGCTTAAGCCCATCATGAAAGTTCTTGGGCGTGGGTAAATGTTATTGTCAATACCATTACTAACCTCAGGATCAAGACCTTTATAGTCTGTAACAACAAATACGTTCTGAACAGTACCGTACAAGCGAATACTCATTTTGTTATTGTTCAGATTTTTAAAGCTGTGTCCCAGTGTAATATTATCTAAACGCAGGAACGAAGCGTTTTTCACGTAGTAGTCGGTGAAATACTGTGGATTTTGGAAATTGGTTTCCAAAGCGTTCTGGTTTACATTTAACAAGTAATTCGACGACCAGTATAGGTTGTTTAATGAACCGTTTGATGACCAAACGTTGTTGTACACGTAATTGCCCAGGTTAATTCTTCCGGCAAATCCGAAGTCCCAGTTTTTCCAGTTTACTTTCGAATCGAAGCCCATAAACCAGTCGGGTGCAGCTTTTTTATAGCGGTACCTGTCGTCACCGGTAATTTGGCCGTCTCCGTTTCTGTCCACATACAATCCCTGAATTGGTTTTCCTACTTCATCGTAAACCTGTTCGTAAACAAAGAATGAATTTGCAGGATAACCTACCGAGTGGATCTGAATGTTATTACCAACTGCACCCGAAATTCCTCCGGTTTCTACGCCAAGGTAGTCAGGATCGTCGGTTGCTGTAAGTTTTGTAATTTCATTTTTATTGTAAGTGGCGTTAAATCCAACTTCCCACGAAAGGTCTTCTTTCGAAATAATACGGCCTAAAACAGAGAATTCGAAACCTCTGTTTTCAAGATCGCCTACGTTGGTCAACAACATGTTGGTAAGGTTGGTACCTGCAGGAACCGGAATAAAGTTTAACAAGTCGTTGGTAACGCGTTTGTACACGTCAACTGTACCTGTAATACGATCGTTTAAAAAGCCATAGTCCAAACCAACGTTCATTGTTGTTGTCTCTTCCCATTTAATTTCTGAGTCGTAACCTTCAGGACGAATGGTTTGATAGTATTGGTCACCAAACTGGTACTGCGCATTATCTAAACTATATGTATAACGAGCCAGATAAGGGTAATCGCCGCTACCAATATTCTGCTGACCGGTAATACCGTATCCCAAACGAAGTTTAAGGTTTGAAAGAACCGATTGACTCTGGAAGAAATCCTCTTCGCTGATTCGCCATGCAAAAGCTGCTGATGGGAATAAACCCCAGCGACTGTCAGGCGAGAAACGTGATGTTCCGTCCTGACGCATGGTTAAAGTCAACAAGTATTTGTCTTTGTAAGTATAATTTGCACGGCCAAAGAATGAAACCAGATAATATTCAGTTGGATCCCAGTTTTCAGGATTAATGGTTTCGTTGGTTATACCGCTTCTTGAGAATGAGTAGTTTTCTCTCCAGAAATGTTGCCACGAATAACCACCCATTACGGTAAGATTACTTTCTATCGATTCAAGCTCTTTGTTGTATGTCAGGTAGAAATCCAGCAATTCATTTTTCTTTTCCTGCGTGTATTCTCCGTAATATCCGCCACCGTTACCAAAGGTCCAGGGGGCATCGTTATCGTCAATTGTCGTTCCTTCACTGTCTGAATATTCCAAACCAACATTAAGAGTGGCTTTTAATTCAGGAAGAAAATGAAACTGATAATCAAGTTGTGCATTTCCAACTACTCGTTTAACAGTCGACTGGTCGTCGTGCATTTTTATAAGAGCCATTGGGTTGGTTGGGGCCAGCGTATTTGGATCGCCGTTGGGCTGAGTCCATGTAAAAAAGCCACCGAATTTGTCGCTTGCACTGTAAGTAGACTGTGTAGGATCGAAACTTACCGCAGCACCAATTGCACCCTGATTCGAGAAATTATTGTCGATAACCATCCCTTTCAGGTTTACATTTAATTTTAGGTGATCTTCCAGAAAACTAGGATTGAAACCAACAGATCCGGTCCAGCGTTCCATGCTCGAATTCAACAGGATACCATTTTGATCTGAATATCCAACTGATGCTCTGAATGGCATGTCTTTGATATTTCCGGTAAGACTTACGTTGTGGTCATGACTGATTGCAGGTTCGAAAATTACATCCTGCCAGTCGGTTGATGTTGAACCAAGAAGGCTTGCTGCAGTTGATTCTGAACCTTTTTCAGCAATTACAGTTTCTCTGAACTGATCGGCCGATAAAACATCAATTTGTCCGGAAGGAGTGCTGTACGAAGAAAAACCGTTGTAGCTAAGTTTTAGCCCGGCACCTTTTCTTCCTTTTTTAGTGGTAATAAGTACAACACCGTTTGATGCGCGCGAACCGTAAATAGCAGTTGCCGAAGCATCTTTTAATACGGTAAACGTTTCAATATCACTTGGGTGAATTGTATTTAACGGATTTCTCATTCCCGAAACACCTTCACTGTCCATTGGAACACCGTCGATTACAATTAAAGGATCGTTACTTGCCGAAAGCGAAGAACCACCCCTGATTCGGATAGTTGAACCGGCACCCGGAGCACCACCACCGTTGGTAATTTGTACCCCTGCAATTTTTCCGCTAACAAGATCTTGTGGAGAAGTAATTGCTCCCTGGTTAAAGTCGGCAGAACTTACCGCTGAAACAGAACCTGTTGCATCTTCTTTTTTAACTTGTCCGTAACCAATTACAACCACTTCATCCAGATTTTCCATCGACTGGGCCAACTGTAAGTTAATTGTACTGCTACTTCCAACTACTACTTCTTGCGGAGTGTAACCAATAAACGAGAAGATCAGCGTCTGTGCTTCTTCTACATCAATGGTGTAATCTCCATCAAAATTGGTAATTGTACCCTGCGTAGTTCCTTTAACTACAATGGTAACACCAGGTAAAGGCTCGCCATTACCGGCATCGGAAACTTTACCTGTGATTGTTTTCACCTGCGCATAACTCAAAGTATAGCTGAGTAGAGCAACCAAAAACAAGACAACTTTAAGGTTTTTACGAATAATCCTCATTTTAAATGTTATTAGTTATTGAATTTTATTTGTTTAAGTTAAATATTCCTTAATACTCTAATTGGCAAAAAATCAACATATTACAGGTATTTTCTTTCAACATTAACAAAATTCGATGGGCGAATGTATAATAATTGTTAAGATTATTTTACGCTTTTTAACACTTGGATTAATGCAAACGTTTGCGGTGACGTTTGCGCCAAATATGTTATAAAACAGGTAGTTACTGGTTGGCATTTTTTATAGTTCAAAATATGATATTGAAAATTGACTTAAATGTGTATTTTTGTTCAAGGCCATTAATAACAACTTTAAAAACTCTTCGGGTAATTTTACTCTATTTAATAGCATGAAAAGCGGATTAGTTACAATAAAAGATCTTGCAAGAGAACTTAAAATATCTGCCTCCACAGTTTCAAGAGCACTGAAGGATCATCCTGACATAAGCACTGAAACCAAACGTGCTGTAAACGAATTGGCCAAAAAGCTAAATTATCAGCCAAATGCTGTTGCCTTAAGCTTAAAACAACGACGCAGCAATACCATTGGAATTATTATTCCTGAAATAGTACATTATTTTTTCTCTTCGGTTATTAGTGGAATTGAAGATGTGGCATACGACGCCGGCTTTAACGTTATTATTTGTCAGAGTAATGAAAAATATGAACGCGAAGTAGCAAACGCAAAAACCTTGCTGGCCAGCCGGGTAGATGGTATTTTGGTGTCGATTACAAAAGAAACAGAAGATTACAGCCACTTATATAATTTGCGCGACAATAAAATTCCGCTGGTTTTTTACGATCGTGTTGTTCCCGGCCTGAATGCAGATCAGGTAATTATCGACGATTTTGATGCTTCATACCGGGCCACCCGCCATTTAATCGACAGTGGCAGACAACACATTGCGCATTTTGCCGGTCCACAAAAACTTTTGATTGGGAAACAGCGAAAAGAGGGTTATTTAAAAGCTTTAAACGAAGCCGGGCTTGCCGTGGATAACGACTTGATTATTGAAGCCGATAATTTTGAAAAGGCACGAATGGCAATTATGAAATTGCTTAATACAAAGAAAAAGTTTGATGGCCTGTTTGCCACAAACGATCTTACCGCAATTGGAGCCATGCAAACCATTCAAAAACGAGGCTTAAAAATACCCGATGATATTGCAGTTGTCGGTTTCTCCGATGGTAGATTTTCGGGTATTACCGATCCTACTTTAACATCAGTAGACCAGCACGGATACGAAATGGGAACCATTGCAACCGAAATGTTATTGAAAAGAATTACTTCGGAAGACGATGAATACCCGGCTGAAACAAAAGTGTTAAATGCAAATCTGGTTGTTCGCGGATCGTCTCTTTAACGAATTTCTCTGCTTTTTTAGCTGAATTTTTACCTTTTAGCGTGGTTTTTGAAAATATGTTGTATAAAATGTTTGCTTCTCTGCAAACGTTTGAAATGATACCTTTTGAGTAAAAGCGCCCTGTTTTTAGAGCTTTCCAACTCTTATCAATTTTGATTTCTGGATTTTTCTATTCTATCTTTGTTCCGGCAAAATCAACATCTTACTCCCATTTTTATTTCAACGGCAAATATTCATTTGCTGTAATTTCTATTTATAATTTTATAGCATAACTAAATAAAACTGTTGTTATGAGTAAAAAACCTACCCTGAGTTTTTGGCAGATTTGGAATATGAGCTTTGGATTTTTGGGGATTCAGTTTGGATTTGCATTACAAAATGCAAATGTCAGCCGAATTTTTGAAACGCTTGGTGCCAATGTGGAAGACATACCCATTTTATGGATTGCTGCTCCGGTAACCGGTCTTATTATTCAGCCAATTATCGGGCACATGAGTGATAAAACCTGGAACCGACTGGGACGAAGAAGACCCTACTTTTTGTTCGGAGCTATTTTTGCATCGCTGGCACTTTTGTTAATGCCAAATTCTCCGGCTTTGTGGGTAGCTGCCGGAACCTTGTGGATTATGGATGCTTCCATAAATATTTCGATGGAACCTTTTCGGGCTTTTGTTGGCGATATGCTGCCAAACGAACAACGCACCCGTGGATTTGCCATGCAAAGTTTCTTTATTGGAACAGGAGCAGTGGTTGGTTCAATTCTTCCCTGGGTAATGACCAATTGGTTGAACATACCAAATACGGCCCCCGAAGGAATGATTCCTCCATCGGTAAAATGGTCGTTTTACATTGGTGCTGCCGTGTTTTTTATGGCTATTTTATGGACAATATTCACCACAAAGGAGTATCCTCCCGAAAAAATGAGTGAGTTTGTACAGGAGGAAAAGAAAACCACGTTGGCCTCGCTTGGTTACAATGAAGAACCGGTTAACAGAAACCGTTTCCTAAAAGTAGGAGGTGTTTTCGGAATCATCGGGCTTGTTATTGTTGGATTAACGTATCAACTGCAGTTGGATAAAAATCTATACATTCTGGGAGGAATTCTTTTGCTGTTTTTAGTGCTGATGCTTTTGGCTTATGCTACAAAAGTGGAAGGCAAAAAGGAAAATGCCCTTGTTGAAATTTTTTCCGACTTGCTTCGTATGCCGGCTACAATGAAACAACTGGCAATTGTTCAGTTTTTTACCTGGATTGGTTTGTTCGCCTTGTGGATTTACGCAGTTTCGGGTATTACAAGTCATGTGTACGGTACATCCGATCCGCTATCTCAGTTGTACAACGATGGTGCCGACTGGGTAACCGTACTTTTCGGAATTTACAACGGTGTTGCCGCTTTAATGGCATTTGCATTGCCGGTTTTAGCGAAATACACCAATCGAAAAACCACTCACTTTATCTGTTTGGTTTTGGGTGGAATTGGTTTAGCATCAGTTTATCTCATTAACGATCCCAAATGGTTAATTGTATCGATGATCGGTGTTGGTATTGCATGGGCGAGTATTCTTTCTATGCCTTATGCCATTCTTACCGGGTCATTGCCTTCTCATAAAATGGGAATTTACATGGGCATTTTCAATTTCTTTATTGTTATACCCCAAATTCTTGCCGCTACAATTCTTGGATTTGTGGTGCAGAATTTATTCGGAGGTGAGTCAATTTTAGCACTTGTTTTGGGAGGAGTATCAATGGTTATTGCAGCAGTAATGGTGTTGTTTGTTAAAGATGTTGCAACAACAAATAAATAACTTTTTGAAAATTAGTAAAGATGAAGGATTATATAATTCATCACGAGTGGAAAATAGTTGAGGAGGGATTTGAGCCTGAACTAAATCGCATTTCCGAGAGTCTTTTTAGCATCGGAAATGGGAAAATGGGGCAGCGCGCAAATTTTGAGGAGAGGTACTCCGGCGAAACCTTAAACGGTACGTACGTAGCCGGAATTTATTATCCCGATAAAACCCGCGTAGGCTGGTGGAAAAACGGTTATCCGGAGTATTTCGCCAAAATAATTAACTCCACCAACTGGATTGGAATACGCATAAAAATTAATGGTGAAGAGCTGGATTTGGCCAGGGTAAAAGTTTTGTCGTTTGCCCGTGAACTCGATATGCAACACGGACTTTTATCGCGAAGATTTGTTGCCGAATTAAAAAATGGCAACCAGGTTGAAGTAAGTTCGCACCGGTTTGTAAGCATTGCAGCCACCGAAATTGGAGCCATCCGGTATACCGTAAAAGCACTAAATTTTGAAGGTACCATTCAGGTAATTCCGTTTTTAGATGCCGATGTGGTGAATGAAGACTCAAACTACGACGAAAAATTTTGGACTGAAGTGTCGCGTGCTGTTGGTGGAGCCGAAGGATACATTACAGTCGAGACATTAAAAACAGAGTTTCAGGTGTGTACCGGCATGTGGTTTCAGCTCTTAAAACATGGAGAAAAAGTAGATACTAAAATATCGAACAGAAATAAAGAAAAATATGTTGAGGCATCGCAGGATGTGGGAGTAAATGTAGGTGATGAAATAGTTGTTGAGAAATTCTCGGCGACTGTTTCTTCCCTTTATTTCGAAAAAGAAGAACTGGTTGAAAAGGCGAAAGAAGTTATTGATATTGCTGCTGAAGCAGGATTCGACGCACTTTTTGAAAGTCATAAAAACCTGTGGTTGTCCAAGTGGGAAACCAGTGACATAAAAATTGAGGGCGATGTGGCCGCCCAGCAAGGAATACGTTTTAATATTTTTCAGTTAAACCAAACCTACACAGGCGAAGACGAAAGATTAAACATTGGCCCCAAAGGTTTTACCGGCGAAAAATACGGTGGAGTAACCTATTGGGACACAGAAGCCTATTGTTTACCTTTTTACCTAAGCACAGCTCCTCAAACGGTAGCAAAAAACTTATTGGTTTACCGCCACAAACACCTGCAAAAAGCCATTGAAAACGCAGAAAAACTGGGTTTTAAAAATGGTGCAGCACTTTATCCCATGGTTACTATCAACGGAGAAGAATGCCACAACGAATGGGAGATTACGTTTGAGGAAGTTCACCGGAACGGGGCAATTGCGTATGCCATTTATGACTATGTAAATTATACCGGCGACAAAGAATACCTGGCACCGACGGGTTTTGAAGTATTGTTGGGCATTAGCCGTTTTTGGAGCCAGCGTGTAAACTGGTCGGTGGCAAAACAAAAGTATGTTATGCTGGGTGTTACCGGGCCCAATGAGTACGAAAACAATGTAAACAATAATTTCCACACCAGTTATATGGCGGTGTGGACTTTAAAATATACGCTCGAGGTAATTGAATACCTTAAAATTGAATACCCGTTTTTTTACGAAGAACTGGTTCAAAAATGGAAGTTTAATGAATTAACAGAAACCGCGCACTGGCAGGAAATAATTGATAAAATGTATTTTCCCCGCGATGAGGAGCTGGGTGTATATCTTCAGCAAGATGGATTTTTAGACAAAGACCTTACTCCGGTTGCAGAACTTTCTGAACAGGATTTACCCATCAATCAAAAATGGTCGTGGGACCGGATTTTACGTTCGCCGTACATAAAACAAGCCGACACTTTGCAAAGTTTATACCTGTTTCAGGAGAACTTTTCGATTGAAGACATAAAACGTCACTTCGATTTTTATGAGCCACTAACGGTGCACGAATCTTCGCTTTCGCCATGTGTACATTCTATTTTGGCAGCTAAAATTGGCTACCAGGAAAAATCGTATGAAATGTATTTACGCACAGCCCGACTCGATTTAGATGATTACAACAACGATACCGAAGATGGTTTGCACATTACAAGCATGGGCGGAACCTGGATGTCGTTTGTAATGGCTTTTGGTGGAATGCGTGTTACAAACGGGAAGTTGACTTTTAATCCTTTTATTCCGAAATCGTGGCTTTCGTATGCATTCAAAATCAATTTTGGTGGTGCGCAATTGGAAGTTAAAAAGGAGAGTGGTGTTTTCTGTATAATTAATCATTCCGGAGTAAAAGTACCCGTAACGATTTGGGGCACTGAGCATGAGATTGCCGGAAATACAAAAATGGAATTTAAAAGGTAAACCAACATAAACTAAAAATCAAAAATCAATCAAAATGAAGAAGCTATTAACTCTTTTTATTATACTGCTGACACTAAATATTGCGGCGCAGGAACTCGAGCGCGTTGAGCCGCCAAACTGGTGGGCCGGAATGAAATCGCCCGACTTACAATTAATGGTTCATGGTACCGATATTTCTTTGGCCGATGTTTCCATTAGCTACCCCGGAGTAGATGTGGTTTCGGTTACCAAAGTTGAAAATCCAAATTATCTTTTTGTCGATTTAAAATTGGATGAGGCCGTTAAACCCGGCAAATTCGACATTCATTTTAAAGTAAAAAACAAGGAAGTTGCAACATATGCTTACGAGTTATTGCAGCGTTCCGCGAATTCGGCCGAACGTATTGGATTTAATTCTTCCGATGTAATTTGTTTAATTACACCCGACCGTTTTGTTAATGGCGATACCGGTAACGATGAGCTTGAAGGCATGAAGGAAGGACTCGATCGCAGTTACAATTACGGTCGTCACGGAGGAGATTTAAGAGGAATAATCAATTCCTTGGATTATCTTCAAAACCTCGGTTACACTGCTGTGTGGTTAAATCCTGTTCTCGAAAATGACATGAGCGAAGCTTCGTACCACGGATATGCTTGTACCGATTTTTACAAAGCAGATGCCCGTTACGGAGGTAATTCGGAATATGTGGAACTGAAAAAAGAACTGGATAAACGCGGAATGAAGCTGATTATGGACCTCATTTTTAATCACTGTGGCTCGGAACACTGGTGGATGAATGATATGCCGATGAAAGACTGGATTAACAATTATCCGGATTACAAAATTACAAATCACCGCCGCACTGTAAATCAGGATCCCCACGCATCGAAATCGGATATTGATGCCATGGTGAATGGTTGGTTTGTGCCATCGATGCCCGATATGAATCAGCGGAATCCGTTTATGGCAAAATACCTGATTCAGAATAGTATTTGGTGGATTGAATACGTTGGTTTAGAGGGAATTCGTCAGGATACCTGGCCATACCCCGATAAAAATATGATGTCGGTTTGGACCAAAGAATTATTGGAAGAATATCCGAATTTTAATGTTGTTGGCGAAGAATGGAGTATGAATCCGGCTATTGTTTCGTATTGGCAAAAAGGAAAATACAATTCGGATGGCTACAAAAATTATGCTCCAAGTATGATGGATTTTCCTTTGCAAAGTGCAGTTGCACAGGGATTAAGTAATGAAGAGAATTGGGACAATGGATTGATTCAGATTTACGAAGCCATTTCAAACGACTTTCAATATCCCGATGCAAATAAGCTGACTATTTTCCCTGACAATCACGATATGTCGCGGTTTTTTGTACAGGTTGGCGAAGATGTAGACTTGCTTAAAATGGGAGTGGCATTCTTTTTAACCACACGCGGAATTCCTCAGATTTACTATGGAACTGAAATTTTGATGCGCCACGATGGAAGCGAACATGGCGATATTCGTGCTGATTTTCCGGGTGGATGGGAAGGCGACAAAGTAAATGCCTTTACCGGTGAAGGATTGAGTAACGAAGCAAAGGACATGCAAAACTATGTTGCAAAAATTCAGAACTGGCGAAAAACAGCAACTACAATTCACAAGGGAAAACTTATGCACTTTGTTCCCGATGAAGGTACATATACATATTTCCGTTATCTCGACGATGCTGCGGTAATGGTTGTTCTAAATAAAAATACCGAGGCTAAAACGCTTAAAACAGATCGTTTTAAAGAAGTGATTTCCGGCTATAAAAGCGGAAAGGAAATTATTTCCGGCACCGAATTGTCCGATATTTCTGAAGTTACAATTCCTGCAAAATCAGCGATAATAGTTCAGTTAGAGAGGTAAACTTCTAAAAAACACTGTCATTTCGATACTGAGGTACGAAGGAGAGAAATCTGTTGTTCGGAGAGATTTCTCAGTCGTTCCTCCTTCGAAATGACAGTTTTTAATTCAATAATCTATGAAAAAACTACTACTTCTACTTCTTGCCTTAACTGTTTTTGCATGCCAAGCTCCACCCAAAAAGGAACCTGTTCAGCCCGAAAAACAACAGGGAAAATTTGTGGTTTACCAGGTATTCACACGCTTATTCGGAAATACAAATTCAACAAACAAACCCTGGGGAACCGTTGAGGAGAACGGCGTTGGTAAATTCAACGATTTTACCGACAGGGCATTGGAAGAGTTAAAGGCGATGGGAATCACACATATCTGGTATACAGGAGTACCTCATCATTGTGTAATAAACGACTACACTGCGTATGGCATTTCAAATGACGATCCGGATGTTGTAAAAGGAAGAGCCGGTTCGCCTTATGCTGTAAAAGATTATTACAATGTAAATCCCGATTTAGCCGTAAATCCTGAAAACCGTTTGGAAGAATTTGAAGCCTTAATTGCACGTACTCACAAACATGGAATGAAAGTAATTATTGATATTGTTCCCAATCATGTGGCCCGTAACTATCATTCCATTTCAAAACCCAAAGGGATGGCCGATTTTGGCGAAAATGACGATACATCGGTGGAATACAAACGCGACAACAATTTCTATTACATTCCGGGGAAAGCTTTTCAAGTGCCGGAAAGTAGGAATGGTTACAAACCTCTTGGTGGAGAAGATCATCCTTTGGCAGATGGAAAGTTTTCTGAAAATCCGGCAAAATGGACCGGCAACGGATCGCGCGAGGCACAACCCGGATTTTACGACTGGTACGAAACAGTAAAAGTTAATTACGGTGTAAAACCCGACGGAAGCTACGATTTTGATAGATTACCGGAAGGATACGATAAAAAAGATTACCGGGCCCACAATGAGTTTTGGCAAAACAAAAAAGTACCCGATTCGTGGACGAAGTTCCTGAACATTGCGCTTTACTGGATGGGGAAAGGAGTGGATGGTTTTCGTTATGATATGGCCGAAATGGTGCCCGTTGAATTCTGGAGTTACATGAATTCCACCATAAAAAGGAAAAATCCGGAGGCCTTTTTACTGGCCGAAGTCTATAATCCTAAACTTTACCGCGATTACATTTACAAAGGTAAAATGGATTTTTTATACGACAAGGTTGAACTTTACGATACTTTAAAACACATTATGCAAGGGCACGGAAGTACAGATAATTTACCTGCCATTTATAATGGATTGGAGGACATTGAACACCACATGCTGCATTTTCTTGAGAACCACGATGAGCAAAGAATCGCCAGTAAAGAATTTGCAGGAAATGCACAAAAAGGCAAGCCGGCCATGGTTGTTTCCGCTTGTATGAGTACATCGCCAACAATGCTTTATTTTGGACAAAATGTGGGCGAGCCCGGAGACGGAAATGCCGGATTTGGAACCGAATCGCGTACATCAATTTTTGATTATTGGGGAGTACCTGCCCATCAAAGATGGATGAACAATGGCGCTTTCGATTGTGGTCAGTCTACCCCTGAAGAAAAAGAATTAAACTCATTTTATAAAAGCTTGCTAAATTTCTCGGCTAACTCGCCGGCCCTGATGGGCGAATACAAAGACATTCATTTGTTCAATCGCGAACATACTGAAAACTATACCAACAAGCTTTTTTCGTTTGTGCGGTTTAGCAAGCAGGAACGTTTAATTGTAGTTAGCAATTTTAAGGAAACCGAGCATGCTTTTCAACTAAAACTCGATGAAGAAACAGTTGGGCTTTTAAAACTGGAAAATGGGAATTACAAGCTCACCGATCAATTGTCGGGCACTGATAATTTTGTGTTGAATGTGGAAAATGGAAGTGCTTCTGTTGCCCTGGATTTGAAAGGATTGGAATCAGTTATTCTGAAGTTTTAAGAAAATAACGAACGGATTAAACATTTTTAAATATTACTTGTTTCAGTAGGAAAGATTAAGATACTCACCATAATATGGTAAGGTTTTTGGTTTAGTTTAGGTTTAGGTTGATTGAGAAAAGGCTGGTTAGTGAACCGGCCTTTCCTTTTTTGTTGCGATGTTATTTCAATCCCAATTTCTTCCTGTTGGCCAACAAATCAATAGATTCCTTAATCCGTTTTTCTTTTGTCTCGTCACGTTTGGCCATATTAATCCATATAACAAATTGGTTTTTGTGGTTGGCAGCCAGCGACTCGAAAAAAGCTTTGGCTTCAGAATTTTTGCTCAAAGCCGAATTAAATTCAGCCGAAAGGGAAGTATCAATTTCAGGAGGCTGAACCACTTTTTCCCAGTTGCCATTCTTTCTTGCAGCTTCAATCAATTTTAAACCAGCAGGTTCCATTTTACCTTCCTTCAATAATTCGGCAACACGTTTTTTATTCGATTCCGACCAAAGACTATTGTTTCTTCTGGGAGTAAATCTTCTTGCATAGCTTACATCATCCAGTTTTTTTACTAGTCCGTCAATCCAACCCCAGCAAAGGGCAATTTTTACCGAATCGTCATACGGGATACTCGGTTGTTTGGTGTGCTTTTTATAGTAAACAAGCCAGAGTTCTGATTCTGTTGAGTGGTTTGTTTGTAACCATTGTTTCCACTCTTTGGCAGATTTGAAATAGTGTGTTTTCATATTTCTAAGTTACATCATGTAAGGAATATATGAAAATGTAATACTAATTCACCCGGTGACAGAAAGTCATCGGGTGAAAGAGTCAAAGTAATATTTTTGTTTTCTGTTACTTAAATTCTACAGGCAGTAAATATTTCACCGAAACGGCTTTGCCCCGTTGTTTTCCCGGTGTCCAGTCTTCCAAACCCGAAACAATTGCATAGGCTCCTTTTGCTGCCATGTCGTTGTCTTTTTCCACCACTTTTATGTCGGTAACTTTACCCGATGTTGAAACGGTGAAACTAACTTTTGCCTTGCCACTAATATTTTTTGCGCTTGCCAGTTTCTTTTGCATTTTCTGAACATGCATGGCCAGTTCTGCTTGTCCTCCCGGATATTTAGGCATGTCTTCCACTACAAAAAATACTTCCTGTTCACTTTCTTCAGCACTTAGTTTTGTTTTTGCAGTTTTTCCAGGAGGAGGTGGTGGTGGCGGAGTGCTGCTTTCTTTCTTTGTTGCAGGAGCCGGTGGTGGTGGTGGTGGCGGAACATCAGTGTCGATAACAATTACCGCATCTTTCATCAGGAAAGTGTATTTGCCATTGTTAAGCGCTTCTCCCGATGCAGTTATTGTGTTTACAATTGTTTCTTTACCCACAAATGATATCACAATTTCGGAACTGAGGCTACCATCGCTGGTCTTTTTAGGATTTGGATCAACCAATTTAAACGTACCATCTCTGTCGGATACCACTCCAATTGTAGTTCCTTTAAGAATTACAGAGGCTCCGGGTAGTGGTTCTTTCGAATCATCCAATATTACTTTACCATGAATGGTAAGCTCTTTTTCTCCCGTTGTTTCACTCATCGAATTGATATTGGTATTCAATTCATGGCCTTCAACTTTATACTGAGGCTCGGCGAATGCAAACAACAGGAATGCTAAAACCGGCAAGGCCAGGGTAAATTTTACCCCGTTTTTGCGGGATGTTTTCATTTTCGTCATCATTTTTAATCTGTTTGTGTTAAGTGCAAAATTCAGGTTGTTGGTGATTCCAATAATCTGCATGCCCATTAACTGGTTTACTAATAAAGCCTGGTAACGACCCACAGTGTGTCCCTGCGCAAGAACACCTTTGTCGGCCAGATACTCATGGTTTTGTTTAATTGATCGTTCAAAGAACCAAATAAATGGATTGAACCAAAAGATGACTGTTAACAGTTCTATAAAAAGCAGGTCGAACCAGTGATTCTCACGAATGTGCACTTGTTCGTGAGCCAGAATTTCCGGCAGGTCGTCCTGTGTATGAAATTTCGGATTAATAAATACAACATTAAAAAAAGAAAAGGGCAGTCCGTATTTTTCGTTTTCTACAATTCGAATGCCGTTTATGGATTTAATGCGGTATTTTATCATTAAATGAATGAGTACAAATGATTGGATAAGCAAGCGCAGCAAAAAGATGGCAGCGCCTGTTAAATACACCAGCAAAATGGCTTGCTGCCATCCAAAATCTACAGTACTCATGTCTGTATCGCCGGCAAAAACCGGAATGTGTTTAAATGTATCGGATATTGTTTTTATGGCTTTTCCGGTGTTTTCAGCTTCTAACAATACCGAGTATTGTAAAGGAAATAATGGCAGAACAACCGAGCATACGAGTCCTAAAACCAGGAAGATTCGGTTGGCACTGTGAAAGGTTTCCTTGCGAAGAAAAAACCAATACATCAAATAAAAAAGAACGATGCCGGTGGAGGCATTTCCCAAATAGATGAGTAGTGTTTCCATGGTTATTGTTTGTTTTCTTTGTCCAATTCGTTTTCTGTAATTTTTAGCATCTCTTCCAGTTCGTTAATGCTGATGTTGTTTTCTTTGGCAAAAAAAGTGGCCATTTTTGGGAATGAGCCGTTAAAATAATTTTTCAGCAACGACGAGAACTGGACTTTTGTGTATTCGGTTTTACTAATGGCAGGCGAAAAAAGGTTGGTGTTTCCTATTTTTTTATGCTTTACAAATCCTTTCTTTTCCAAAACAGTAAGTACGGTTGCAACGGTGGTGTAAGCCGGTTTGTTGTCGTCGAATTCGTCAACCACTTGCTTTACAATTCCCTCTTTCAAATCCCAAAGAATTTGCATTACCTGTTCTTCTGCTTTTGTGAGTGTCTTCATATCAGTATTTCATCTGTTTTGAGTATGAAAGATGCAGAACAAAAATCATACTAAAAATTATTCTACTACAAATATAGTACTATGATTTTAGATTTGCAACTATATTCATAATAAAACTACTATAAAAATAGTAATAAAGTTTCGGGCATAAAAAAACCGCCTGAAAGTCAAGCGGTTGTATCTTTGTAGTTTTTTATTATTCCCAGGTAACTGTTTGTTGTCCGATCGAAATTTCCTGGATGTGGTAAGATAGATCTTCCGCATCGGTAATGTCTTCATAACGGATTGCCAACAATTCAACCTGGTAATTTTCTCCAATTACCGGCGTTTCCTGCCAGGCGCCTGATGTTCCCGGACTAAAGTCGAGTCGTTTTTGTTCTTTTGATAAAGTCTGGCTTACAAAAGTCAAACCTCCTGATGTATTTACCAAACGCACAACAAAATTGTCAGCATCTGAATTGCTTTCCCATTGAACACTTATAACCTGATTAGCAACTAACACCGATGCAATCTCTGTTGTATCGATATCATCAAATATAAGCAGGTCGGCCACATCGTGCGAAATGTCCTGGTGTACAACCAAAAAATGGTAATTGCCTTCAGTCGGAGTAGCTGTACTAAAGTCGCTATTACCAGGCTCCTTGGCATACGTATTTTTGGCTTCGCTCAACGCCTCCAATTGATATTCCGGGCCGTAAGGAGTAACCACTTTGGCCATTGTCATTGGTTGGGTGCCCCATGCGATATAAGAATTGGCGTATTTTACTTCGCCATCGAATGTTTTTTTAAGAACAATTACATCACCTATTACACTAAAAGGTTCTGCGCCGTCGTCCTTGTTACACGAAAAGAGCCCTGCAACAATCATGAACAACAGTGATAGTTTGATAAATTTTTGAAATTTGATCATTTGTGTAGGATTTTAATTTATACAAATTAAGTAAGATTTTTTCTACTTTACTATTTTCTATATTTATAGATGTATAAGTAACAGTATGGTTGCGTAAAAAATGTAATTTTAATGGTGTTGAAAATACGAAATAAGTAATTCTAAAATTAAACCAATGAAGACCAGTCGATTAAAAGTTATTGCTGTTTGTTTAATGTTGCTGTTTGGCACCAATATTTTATATGCAAACGTTCCTGAACAAACACCAGAAGAACTCGTGAGTAAATTGTACGATCTTGTTACTTTCAACAAAAACGAACTCCCGGATTGGGACAATGTTAAAGCCCTTTTTCTGGATGAGGCGCTTGTTGTTTTGCGTACAAGCCGTACCGAAAATAAAGTATTTTCGCTTGACGGATTTATAAATGAGTTTAAAGTATTTATTGAAGACTCGAATGTTGAAACCACCGGTTTTTCAGAAACTGTTTTAAAAACGCATGGAAAAGTATTTGGCGACATTGCCTGGTTTATGGTTTTGTATGAAGCTCAAATTCCGGGAACCGAACGTAAAAATCTTGGTGTTGATCATTTTTCGTTGGCAAAAACCGGGGGAGAATGGAAAATTGTTTCAATAATTAATAAAATACCAACTCAGGACAGACCTGTTCCGGAAGAATTGCGGGACTAGTTTTTTAATTCCTGAAGAATTTCTTTTAAAATGTAATCTGCTGTTTCAACATTTGGCACATTCGAAAAAGACAAGGTGAGTTTTCCATTGGCTTCTTTCATTTTTCCTTTTAAGCTCGCTTTTTGTATAAATTGTACAATTTTAATAAACTCACCCGATTGATAAAAAGTAGATTTTTGGTCGGACACAAAATAGCAGATCATTTTTTTGTTTTTCAGAATGATCTTTTCCATACTTAAATCGATGGCTTTCCATCTTAGCGGAAGAATTTCGAGCAACTCGCGACTTTCTTTTGGTAGTTTTCCAAACCTATCTTTGAGGCTTTTATGAAAAGTATCCAGTTGCACCGCATCTTCAATGTTGTCCAGTTCGCGGTACAACATCATTCGTTCCGAATTGCCGGGAATAAAAGAGGTTGGGAACAACAATTCCATGTCGGTGTCTATCACACAATCGGTTACATATTTAATGCCTAAAAATGCCTGCGATTGTTGCTTGTCTTCCTCTTCGAATAGGTCCTTAAATTCGCCTTGTTTTAATTCCTGAATGGCTTCGTTTAAAATGCGGTGGTAGGTTTCAAAACCAATGTCGGCAATAAAACCACTTTGTTCGGCACCCAGCATATTTCCTGCACCTCGAATATCTAAATCCTGCATGGCAATATTAAACCCACTACCCAGTTCCGAAAACTGCTCAATGGCCTGTAGCCTGCGTCGGGCTTCGGTACTAACCGTTGAAAGTGGAGGCGCGATTAGGTAACAAAAAGCTTTTTTATTCGAACGTCCCACGCGGCCTCGTAACTGGTGTAAATCGCTTAATCCAAAATTTTGTGCCTGGTTAATAATAATGGTGTTGGCATTCGGAATATCCAATCCCGATTCGATAATTGTAGTTGCAATTAACACATCGAATTTACCATTTATAAAGTCGAGCATTACTTTTTCAAGCTTCGGCCCATCCATTTGTCCGTGGCCAACAACGGTTTTTACTCCCGGAACGATCCGCTTTATGGTTGCCTCTACTTCATAAATATTTTGCACCCGGTTATGAATAAAAAATACCTGGCCATTTCTATCTACTTCGTATTGAATCGCTTCTTTAATCAACTGGTCGTTAAAACCGTGCACCTCGGTAACAATAGGATAACGGTTTGGAGGAGGTGTTTGAATGATGGAAAGGTCGCGGGCACCCATCAACGAAAACTGCAGTGTTCGCGGAATTGGAGTTGCAGTAAGTGTTAAGGTGTCGACGTTTACTTTAAACTGCTTGAGTTTTTCTTTCACCGAAACGCCAAATTTTTGTTCTTCGTCGATAATCAGCAAACCCAAATCTTTAAACTTCACGTCTTTACTCACCAAACGGTGTGTGCCGATAATTATGTCCACCTTTCCGTCGGCAACTTCTTTTAGCTCTCCTTTTATTTCAGCCGTTGATTTTAACCGACTTACATATCCAATTTTAACCGGGAAATCTTTTAGGCGTTCCGAAAACGTTTTAAAATGTTGCAGGGCCAGAATGGTGGTTGGTACCAAAACTGCCACTTGTTTACTATCGGAAACCGCTTTAAAAGCTGCCCGAATGGCAATTTCTGTTTTTCCAAAACCAACATCTCCGCATACCAGGCGATCCATTGGTATGGTTTTTTCCATGTCGCTTTTTACAGCTGCTGTGGCCTTTTCCTGGTCGGGTGTATCTTCGTATATAAACGATGCTTCCAACTCGGTTTGCAGGTACGAATCAAGCGAAAAAGCATGGCCTTTTTCAGCGCGTCTTTTCGCATACAAAGCAATAAGTTCTTTGGCAATGTCTTTAACTTTTGCTTTAGTGCGGCTTTTCATTTTTTGCCATGCACCCGTACCCAGCTTGTTTATTTTGGGTTCGCTGCCGTCCTTTCCTTTGTATTTCGAAATACGGTGCAGCGAGTGAATACTTACCAAAAGCGAGTCGTTGTCTTTGTACACCAAACGAATGGCTTCCTGGATTTTACCATTTACTTCGGTACGGGCCAAACCGGCAAAGGTTCCAATTCCATGGTCGATGTGCACTACATAATCTCCCGGGTGTAATTTGTTCAGATCCTGAAGCGAAATGGCTTCCTTCTGTGCTTTTCGGCTCTTGAGCTTAAATCGGTGGTAACGTTCGAATATTTGATGATCTGTATAAAAACATGCTTTTAATGCGTGGTCGATAAAACCTTCGTGCAGAATAAAATTTACCGGATTAAAATTTACCTTAAAGTTGGCGTCCTTAAAAATGGACTGTAAACGTTCGATTTGTTTTTCCTGGTTGGAAAGAATAAAAAGTTCGTAGCCGTTCTCTTTGTGTTCCAGCAGGTTGGTAGCCAGCAACTCAAAGTTTTTATTAAAAACGGGCTGCGAGGAAGTGGAAAAATCGATTCGATTGGTTCCTGAAAATGCCAGATCATTTCCAAAATCGAAAACTGTAAGGCCTTCCAGCTGGTTTTGAAGATCGTTACCGGCTATAATGTTCCCGGTAATGTTTTCATCTTCGCGATCGACAATTGTGTTTCGGTAAATTTCTGAAATGCGGTCGAAAAACTGGTTAAGGTTGTTTCCAAAATAGCAATTGTCATTCTGCAAAAATTCAACCAACGAAACCCGGTTTCCTTCAATCACATTGTTCTGAATGTTTGGTATAATTGTGATATTGGTAAAACGTGCTTTCGATAATTGGTTTTCAATGTCGAAACTCCGTATTGAATCTATTTCGTCGCCAAAAAAATCGAGGCGATACGGATCTTCGTGCGAAAATGAAAAAATATCGACAATACTCCCTCTTACCGAAAACTGTCCGGGTTCGTACACAAAATCAACCCGTTCGAATCCATATTCGTACAAAAACTCATTAATAAATTCAATTGAGATTTTATCGTTTTGTTTTATCTGCAGCGTATTGCTTTCAAGATTCGAGTGCGAAATTACTCGCTCGATTATTGCCTCGGGATAGGTAATTAACAGGTACTGTTTTTCGTTTTTCGACAGCAGGTTTAGTACCTCGGTGCGTTGTACAATATTTTCCTGTTCGGGCTGGTCGAACTGAACCGAGCGTTTGTACGATGCAGGGAAAAACAAAGTATTTTCCTGAAGACCCAGGTTGGTAAAATCGTCGTAAAAATAGGCTGCTTCTTCGCGGTCGTTTAGCAGAAGCACCATATTTTTTTTTACGCCGGAAAAAAGTTGGGTAAGCAAAATTGTTTTCGAAGAGCCAATAAGTCCATGCAGGTGAATTTTTTCACCCGGGGGGGCAGCCAATATTTTTGCCAACGATGCAAATTCGGGATGCCCCTCAAAATATTTTAGAAACGTACTTGTTTCCAAATCCTCAGAATTTTTGGCAAAGATAACTTTTAAGCGAAAGATGTAAATAAAAAGGGAAGCAATTTTGCTTCCCTTTTTAAGTCTCGGTATTTATTTACATCATTTGTTTTTATTTAGGTGATACAACAAGGTTAAATTACCACTTCTAGTTAAAACGGCTCTGCTGTCGGTTATTACTTCAATTATCCCATCACCGTCAACATCTTCGCGCATGGTAACACGCAATACAGCAATGCTACTAACCAATTGCATAATTGGATTTTCGGGATCAATTTTAAACTGAACCTTTCTAAGGTAATTTCCAATCGGAGTAAGAACGGTATGTTCAATTCCGGGAGTCAGGGTGAAAACCGTGTCTTTTCCAATAATATTTCCATCATCATCTTTAACGTTTTTTGTTAAATAGACATCCACTTCGTAGTTTGTCGATACTTCTGCCTGGGCCATTGTTTTTGGGGAGAAAAACATTGTGCATAAAAACACAAATAGCGAAATAATCGTTAACTTTTTCATCTTCATTATTTTATGGGTTTGTAATATCAATGTAAATTAAGAATTATTTTTGATAAAATCCAAAATCTCCTGTGTATCGTTGTTTACATCAACTTCGGTATTCTTGTAAACAATGTCTCCTTTTTTGTTGATTATAAATGTCCAGCGACTTGCCGTTTTTCCCCTTACAAGGTCAAAATTTTGTCCGTTAATTTCGCGTGTTATACTGCCTCCATCGCGTAACGGAACGCCATATTTTGTTGCAATTTCTCCCGATTCATCCGATAATAAAGGGAAATTCAGATTGTGCGCTTTCTTAAAAAGCTGAAGGCCTTCAACCTTGTCTCCGCTGATACCAACAACGATTGCATTTGCCTCATTAATTTGCGTTTTAAAATCGCGGTAAGTGCAGGCTTGTTTTGTACATCCGCTGGTCATTGCGGCCGGGTAAAAGTATACCACAATGAATTTTTCGCCAATGTATTCGTTTAAATCCCAGGTAGAACCATCGTCTGCCAGAGTTTTAAATTCGGGAGCTTTATCGCCAATCTCAATTCCCTGCGAAAATCCGTTTGTTCCGATTGTTAACAGCAAAGCCAGCAACAGTATTGATGTTTTCATTTCTTGTGTTTTTGTTATTCTGTATTAAACTACAAAGTTCGAAAGATTTTGTTTGCGAATCAGCATCTATTATTTGTATTCTATACAACATAAAGCATTTTAAATCAGGTTGAAAATGCTTAATTTTAAAGGAAGCATATAAAAATGGGGCACGCTTATACATATCGTTGTGAACATTGTGGTTTTCAGGAAAATTTTAACCAGGGGCACGGATTTTTAGTGCACTCGCAATTGGTGAAAGATTACCTGAACAATCGCAAGCAGATTTTCCATTATAAAACGCATAATTTACTTCGCAAACTTTCGGATAAGCATACGGATTTGTTTGTAAAAGCCGGATTTCAGATTTACAAATGCTCCAAATGCAAAACCTTGTACGATAAGCGTGAAGTTACTGTTTATTGCGACGAAGAGGTATTACACAAAAGCGAATTTCGGTGTACAGAGTGCCGAAGTTGTTTAAAACTTACAAATATTCACCGGCTTAAAAAAGCAATCTGCCCAAAATGCAGAAACCGTACCTTTCACCGCGATTTAACCCAAAAAGAACTTTGGGATTAACTGACACTTAAATCTTTTCCTCACACTCTTTTTGATATTCGGCAAATGTTTTATTTGTTGGGAACTGGCGGGTTAGTATTTTAAAATGCTGCAATCCTGTTTCCGGATTACCTTCAATTTTTTGGTTCATTCGCGCTAAAAAGAAATGGGCCACTGTATTTAAAATTACGTTGTCTTCCAGGGTGAACTTTTCCATGCGTTTTAGCTTTTTTTCGCGTTCGGCTGATTTTCGTTCGTTGGCAAAAAAGTTTATGTTTTCGATGTATTGATACATAATTACAAAGGTTTCAAAAAGCTTCTGTTCGTTTCCCGAAAACGGTGGATCTTCATTTTCTATTTCACTGATTAAATCGCGAATAGCAGAGCGTGCCGAAAGCATTCCAAAAATGTTGAATTTCTTTTTTTCGTAACGCAGCTGATACGATTTTACCATTATTTGCCGCATCTTCTTTTCGTAGCTATTCGTTTCGCTAAGAATGGATTTTTCGATCAGTTCATCCAGCTTTTGAGAGTTTTCTTTTGAGTAGGTAGTTCGGTATTTCCACCAGTGTAAATCGAGGTTTAAATACAAATTATAAAAATCGTTTAGCTCGGTAGTGCCTTCTTTTAAAGCAGTTTCGGCAGCCTGTAAATTCTGATCGTAAATGAGTGTAAATACACGATTTGCAATACTATCGTTGTTCGACGCTTTACCTGCAAAAGCGAACACAATCAGAAAGGCCAGCAGTGCGAGAAATTGTTTATTCATTCCGGCAATTTTAGTAAAGAAACAAGTTTTGCAGAATTAAAACATGAATTTGCATGTAATTTTTAACATGTTTTAGCGAATATCAGCAGACTGTTAATTGGATTTCTTTTCACATTCCGCTTTCAATTCAGCAAATTTTTTGTTGTTCGGGTATTGCTGTGCCAGCTCCGAAAAATGTGCCAGACCCTTTTCAGGTTCTTTGTTGTAATTTAAATACGTTTTTCCAAGAAAATAATTCGCAAGCGTTTTTACAATATTCTGTTCCGAACGCGTTAGTTTTTCCATTGATAAAATGGCTTGCTCGCATTTTTTGCTGCCACTTTTACCCGAAAAAGGATTCAGGTAGCTGTTGAAATAGGAGAACAGGGAGTTGTAAAGTTGTAATAATTCGAAGTGTTCAAGATTGCTACTCTTCGGATTTGCCGGAATTTCAGAGTAAACACTGTTTGTCTGTTTTAACGTAAAAATGGCACTCAAAAACTGATAACGTTTAAGTTCGTATCTAAGCCGATACGAAAGGTAGATAAGCATACTTGCTTTGTTTTCAAGTGTTTTTGTTGTTTCGGGTTTAAAATGTTCGAGCGTATTTTCAAATTCGTTATAATTCGGATGATCGGTTCCGGTTACATTTTTCCAATAACTCAAATCAACGGACAAAACCATAAAATAGAGTTTGTCGATTTCTGGTTTATGGGTTTTCAGAAGCAATTCTGCCGATTGATATTCTTGATTGTAAGTGCTGTTAAATATCCGGTTTATAAGACTGTCTTTTTCGGTGGCACTGCCTGTAAAGGCGAGTAAATAAAGAAATATAGTAATCAGCTTTTGCATATTTATAAGGAGGATAAAACAAATGAAACCCGATTTTTAGTTTGTGTAGAGCATTCCAAAATGAGGAATCCCGTCTTCCAGGTATTCATCGGTAATTACAACAAAGCCCAAATTCTCATAGAATTTCCGAAGGTATTTTTGAGCGCTGATTTTAATTTT